>SLDG01000249.1 GCA_007125355.1 Balneolales bacterium
AAGCACAGGAAAATTCCAATCGTAAAAACCGTATTCATTAAAATGATTTATCAGATTAGCATTTGTTTTAAATACTTAATAAAGGTACAGATATTTAAAGTGTAAAATTATCAAATAAGTCAAAAACATAGCCTCCAACTTTGGATTATAACCAATCATATTGTCCCTTCTTATAATCGTCATTATATTGTTCCCATCATGTAAAAGCTTTCCAGAAAGCTTTGCAAAACCCCTTTGGCACATGAGTCTGATATAAAGGGTTAATATTATTGAGTATAAACTTGATTATAGCCAGACTTAATTGCCTTTATTTACATTTCTAAAGACAAACACACCGTTCCATGGTTCTTTGAAAGTAGCACCACTTCTGATGATGATTGTGGGGGTCACATGAAACTTAAGCGTCTTTTGCATGATATTAGCAACCGTAGAATGTTGATTGCAGATATACTAGTGTCATGTCAATCCTCAAAGGTCGGGTATAGTCGTTTTAGTTTTATGCGGGCGTCTTCGGTTGTGAATTGCCAGTTTATTTTCTTTAACTGACGTGTTCGAACCGCCTGCCATGCATCGACCTGCTTTGTTACTTCTTCGATCGTATCTATTCGTCTGTTCAAGCATTGTCCGTTCAATATTCGAAGTTCGATTTCTGCCATATTTAACCAACTTCCATGCTTTGGAGTGTATACAAACTCGAAGCGATCCCACAATTCCCTGGCTTGTGCCGGTGGAAACGTCTCATACAACGCCCCCGGGGTGTGCGTGTTCAAGTTGTCCATAACCAATGTTATCTTTTCAGCAGCAGGCCAATTGCCGGCTATCTGTCGTAAAAAATGAGCCCACTGTTTCTTTGTGCGCTTCTCGGTGACCGTGACCATTCGCTTTCCGGCTAAAGGCTCGCTGGCCACGAAGATCGAGCACACTCCACAACGACGGTATTCATAATCAAACCGAGCCGGCTCGCCCGGTTTCATGGGTAAAGGATCTCGTGTCTCTGCGATCAATTGCTTTGGAGATTCATCCATGCAAACCACAGGGCGCAACGGGTTATATGGGCGCTTATATACTTCCAGCACGTGCTCCATGGCGGCAACAAATTCACTGTTGTGCTCAGCAGGAATCACCCACCCTATTTGTTTCCAGGGTTTGAGTTCGTTTTTTTTAAAACCTGTCGTACTGTTTCATGGGATAGCTCGTCTACATACTCCAGTTCAACCATACGATCCGCCAGCATCCGGAGTGACCAGCTGGTAAATCCTTCAGGTGGCTTTGAACAGCTTGTTGCAATAATTCGAGCCTCTAAATCACCATCTACTTTCTTTTTATAGACTCGGTCCGCTTTTTTGCCGTGCAGGGCAACCTCAAGGCCTTGCTCCACAAATTTCTTTTTGACCCGGTTGATCTTTCGATCGCTAACACCAAGCACACGGCTGATCTGTTCATTGGTGCTTCGATTGGGTTGATGGTCTCCGTGATCACAATTCAGCAGAATGAGCGCATTCAGTACTTTTTGGGATCGGTGAGCCCCTTTGGTTTTAATTGTTTCCAGCTGCTGGCGTTCAGATTTGGTTAAGGTGACTTTGTAAGTAATCATGGCAGTTTCTTTTTAAGATACTGCTTTTTGCCGACATTTCATACTTTACATGACACTAGAATCTGTTGGGATGTTTAAATTCCTGACAGGTTTTTTTGTTATAATTACTTATTATTGTTTGAATAAACTAAAAACAAGCGGTTGTATCATTTTAATCCATATCTATTCATAGCGCTACTTTTTGTGCTGATATCAGGAGTGATATCAGCACAAGCCCGTCAACAATTGCCGAGCGGTTATCCGGTTATCACCAATTATGATCACCGGAGTCTCTACTCAGGTACGGCACAAACCTATAGTATTGCTGAGGATGATCGGGGTATCATTTATTTTGGCAATCATGTGCACGGAGTTCAAATTTGGAATGGGGTGCGGTGGGATCGGGTATCGTTTACAAACAGTAGAGGCGCCATAAGTTTGCTGTGGCATCCCGAAGAGAAAAGGATGTACTACACGACCGATTTTTCTTTTGGCTATCTGGATATCACAGAGAATAACGAATTTGTTCCGGTTGATTTTGCGCACTATCTGGAATCGGAAGACATCATTAAAGAGCGCTTCCGAATGATGCGCTACTGGAATGGAAACCTTCTCTTCAAAGGCTCAAGACAGCTACTAAGCTGGGATGGAAATGAAGTCAAAATTTTGTTTCATTCTGACAGTCAGCTTGGACGTTTAAATGTGACAGGTGATGCTTTTTGGTTTTATGATAACGGAGGTGGGTTATTTAGGGGTGATGAAAACGGCATTCAGCCCTTTGAACTTCAAACACCGGATGGAAACCAAAATGCAATCGGCGTATTTGATTCGGATGAAGGCCTGATCTTTGTAACGCAATCCGGCTACCTGATTTCCTTAGATGAAGAGAACCAAACCTTCACAAGCAGCGAAAACCCTGTGATGCCCGGAATGGTATGGTCTCGCATGATTAGAACATCATCCGGTGCGTTTGTGATGACCGATGAACTAAACGGCCTACATTTTTTCCACCCCGACGGTTCCCTTGATATCCATCTCACCGAAGCGCACGGGCTTCCAACAAACAGGAAATCCTTTCTATTTGAGGACAGCAGTGGCAACATTTGGGCAGGTGGTGCACTTGGCGTCTCTTTGATCGAATATGCTTCTCCAATGCGCATTTTAACAGGAGAACAACAGGCACCAGCCAATGCTGAGAGCATGATTTTCCATAAGGAAGAGCTCTTTTTAGGGGGACGGTCGCTGTACAAATGGGATGCCAGCCAACAAGAATGGCGCTCGCTCAGCAATTTGCCAAATCGGATCCTCAATCTGCGGTCAGATGGAAATGCTCTTTTTGCACTTGGGGGCGCAGGATTGCTTCAGTATCGGGATGGGAGAATACATCATCCCTATAAATCTGTAGTGTACGATGTGGGATTTTCAGATCGCTTTGATGATCTGGTTTTTGTAATAGGTTCGAATCTGGTGAGATTTTTTCAATTGGATGAGAATGGTATTGTACAACACAAACTTTTTGAATCTAAATTTGACGGTGTAGGATATACCATTCATGAAGACAATCAGGGGAGGTTGTTGATTGGTACGGGAAATAGAGGCATATATCGTATTACATACTCACGTAACGGCGATGTAATTGCAGTGGATGAGCTCCGCAATTTTGATATCGATCACGGTCTTCCCTCTGGAAATTACTTGTACACCTTCAAAGTAGATGATACCATCTTTTTCACCACAAGCCAACAAACGTATGCTTTTGATGAAGAAACGGAAAGCTTTTATCCATACAAGCCTTTCGAAAAACCCTTTGATTTTCACATTAAAACACCTTGGCCAACGGTTCAGGATGATTTTAACCGAGTATGGATTGACCTCACCGGACGTCAGCTCGGTTTCCTTGATCTCACTACGGAGCCTCCTCATAAATGGACGTATCTACCCTTTCGCAGGCATGGACCGTATCGGCACATTCATAGTTTTGTAACACCTTCTAAGGATATCCTTTACACCATTTCTGACTTCACCGCAGCTCGATTCGATCTGTCACGATTAGATATTATGCCACGTACAGGAAGTGCTATAATTAATAGGGTTTCGTTGGGTGTGGATTCCCTGCTAAGCGGACCCGCCGGACCACTTCAACGAACATTGAGTCCAAAGATTAATCACACTCGGGAACAAATCCGCTTTAATTGGGGTAGCACTTCCCATTTGCCGGTAATTTATCGTCGCTTTCAGACAAAATTGGAAGGATTTGACCGAAATTGGTCTGAATGGAGTGAGGAAACCATCAGAGAATACACGAATTTACCTTCAGGCGAATACACTTTTCGGGTGAGAACCCGCGATATCTTTGAACGTATTGGCGATGAAGCCACGTTCACATTTACTGTCTCCCCGCCCTGGTATGCTAGTATTGCAGCTTATTTCATGTATCTCATTTTTCTGGGACTTTTCATTTTAATGATGGTCAGATGGCGAACAGCTTCGCTAGAACGAAAAAAGACAGAGCTTGAGAAAACTATAAAGGATAGAACCCGGGAAATTGAAGCCAAAAAGCAAAAAGCCGAAGAAGACCGCATCCTCATTGAGCAACAGGCAGATAAACTGAAGGAAGAACAAAAACTACGTGCACGACTCTTTGCCAATATCGCCCACGAATTCCGCACACCGATTACGATAAGTCAGGGTTTAGTGGAAAAAATCGACCGTGATTCCATTAGTGAACCGGAAGATAAATCCAATATGCAGATTGTGAGGCGTAACATCCGGCGATTGTCAACCATGATTGATCAGGTGATTGATGTCACCAAGCTGGATAATCAGATCTTGCAAATTCGCCCGAAAGTACTGCTTGCGGGTCCCTTCATCCGAAGAATCGGGGAAAGTTTCCGATCACTTACCGATGCAAAAAAGCAGATTTTCAAAATTGAACCCTGTGATGACAAATTGCGCATCCAAACTGATCCCGACAAATTCGAGACCATCCTCAATAACCTGATTTTTAATGCCATCAAATTCACCCCTGAAGAAGGTGTTATTTCGATGAAGGCAACGCAGGAAAACGGACACCTTGTGATTCGAGTCGCCGACACCGGTCCTGGAATTCCGGATGATCAGGCCGAATCCATCTTCAATCGCTTCCATCGAATCCGAAATGAAAATTTGCCTTATCAGGAAGGAATGGGCATCGGGCTTGAGCTGAGTCGTTCGCTGGCAAGGACTATGGAAGGGGATTTATCCCTCGAAACCGGTCGAAAAAAGGGAAGCTGTTTTGTGTTCCGTATTCCGGAATATACGGGAGATGCCGCGCCGGAACCTGATATCTGGGAAGAGTCGGTCAGCCGCACGCAGTTGGATGCAACGGGGTTGAGTGTCATCAAAACGGAGCCTGAAGAGCAGGAATTCCGCAAAATATTGCTTGTTGAGGATAATGCGGATATGCAGGCGTACGTGTCGGGAATCATTGGCAAACTGGGCGAATTGAAAATCACCGAAAATGGGCGAACAGCGCTGGAACTACTTAAAACCTGGGAGCCGGATTTAATCATCTCCGACCTGATGATGCCCGAAATGGATGGCTACGAACTCGTTCAGCAGCTTGAAAAAGATGTTCGTCTTCGAAACATCCCGGTGATTATCCTAACAGCTAAACCATTTCTGGAAGATAAACTCATGCTGCTGCGAGCCGGAGTGGTAGATTATATTACCAAGCCATTTAACGCGGAGGAACTGCTCCTCAGGGCTAAAAACGCACTTAAAATGTATGCGAACAGGAAGGAAATTCGATTATCGCTTGGTATAAATAGTGAAATAGAAGAACAAATAATGGGGGATGCCGAGCGAGCGGCAAACTACATCAGAGAACACATTAACGACGCTGCACTTACAGCAGAAACAGTAGCTAAAGCGCTGAATATGAGCAGTAGTACACTCAAACGAACCATAAAAGCAGAATCGGGAATGCCGCCCCTGCAGTTTATCAGGGAAATCAGATTGCAATACGCTCGTCAAATGTTCATTGCCAATCCCAAACTATCTCTCGATGAACTCTCTGAATCCGTTGGGTTCCAGAAAACAAGCTGGTTCATTAAACTATTCGAACAGCGGTTTGGCGTGAAACCGACCGAAATACGGCAAGGTTGATTTAATACCCAAATTTTCATCAAGAGTTAGTCATTTTCTTCCCTACTAAGCATAATTAGGCCAAAAAAAAGCATTTTTGACCAAAACGGGGAGAATTTTGACCCAAATGGGGAGTAGTTCGAGGTAGCTATTAGGGTAAATTCTTGCAGTCAATTTAAACTTCAAGAAAAAATATTCATGAAAAAGCTATTTATACTTTTCGTTTTGATCTTTGTGTGTGAGGCTGTGCAGGCAAATAACATTCAGATTACTAATGGAACTCTTACCGATAAGAGTATTTCTAATGGCCATATTCTGGTACAGTTCGACATCAGCTGGGAAAACTCCTGGCGCACCGATAACTTGTTCCCTGGTGACGGCCACGATGTGGGCAACTGGGATGCGGCCTGGGTTTTTGTAAAGTACCGAATTGGTAATGGCGAGTGGCAACATGCCAAGCTTCACAGCACCGGTCATAGCGCAGGTAGCGGCACACCGGCCACAATTGATATCGGCGTGCCCAATGAGCGAGCTGCTTTTCATATTACGGACAATCCCGGTGTTGGAGCGTTTATCTACCGAAGCCAGAATGGCACCGGCATCTTTTCAACCACGGGTAATCAGTTGCGTTGGAACTATGGTGTTGATGGCGTATCGCATGTGACCGATATAGATATCAGAGTATTTGCTATTGAAATGGTCTATGTGGCGCCGGGCCCGTTTTGGCTGGGCAGTGGGGGTTTGGGAAGTTTTGGATTTGAGGCCGGGCGTTTCGTAGCGGGCGGAGGTAGCGGCGCATTTCTGGCTACCGAAAGCTGGAATGGCTGCATTGCCAATACAAGTGGTTGCTTGTGGGGTACTCATACATCAGGCTTCAGTACCATTGGAAATCCTGGCACCCTTCAACAAAATTACCCCACGGGCGTGGAGGGCTTTTACAGCATGAGGTACTCGGTCAGTCAGCAGCAGTATGTGGATTTTTTGAATACGCTGACGGCAACGCAGGCCAGTGAACGGGCCTACACCGGTGGTGAAAATAGAAACGGCATCGGTGTCTCCGATGGGGTGTATTCCACCACCAACCCTTACGTTGCTAACAATTGGATGAGCTGGATGGACGGCGCGGCCTATCTGGATTGGGCGGGCTTGCGGCCAATGACGGAGCTAGAGTATGAGAAAGCCGCGCGCGGTCCGGCAAACCCGGTGGCTAATGAGTACGCCTGGGGTTCCACCTCATTGGTGTATGCGTCAGGTTTATCCAATGCTGGACAGGCCGATGAAGTCTCGACCCCTGCCGGTGCGAATATCAATTCCGGTAACTGGAGTAATGATAATCTCAACGGCCCTGTGCGTGTAGGCTCGTTTGCACATGGTAGTACGAACCGTGTACAATCCGGAGCGGGCTATTGGGGCATCATGGAGTTGAGTGGGAATCTGGCTGACATTACAGTTACATTAGGTAATGAAACTGGAAGAGGTTTTACAGGACTACATGGTAACGGTCAGTTAACGACTGCCGGCCATGGCGCGGTTGCTGCCTGGCCGGGTGGAGGCGAAAGCGGAATATCGGGGGCAACCGGTTCCGGCAATCGCGGGGGCGCATGGTCCGTCATTTTTGACGATCTAATCCGGGTCTCAGACCGCTGGCATTCCTCTCTTGTCATAGATGTTAGGAGCCCCGCTATGGGTATTCGCGGTGTGCGGTCGTTGCCGGTGGTGGTAGGAAGCTAATTTTCTTACTGCTATAGATATAGTAACTATTCCTATGAATTGATAAAACCAAAACTTATATGAACAGCTACGGAATAGACATTAGATTCCTTTCTATACTCTACAAACGAGATTTTAATACAGTTCACTTTAAAAAGTTTTTAAGCATGAAAACAAAACTATTGATAATAACATTAGCCACTTTTTTGTTTGGCTGGGATATCTCCTTGGCACAATTTACAGGCAGTACTGGTCGGGGGGATGTAATGCACGAATTTGCATATACCCCGCCCCCCCCAACCTTCTTTTTGGCCGAAAACGGCGTAACCATACTTTGTCCTGATGCAGCTGTAGGCGAAACAGGCGTGGTAAACGGCATCACCTACACCAAACGCGACAGGAATGGACTACTTGAATTACGGAATCAAAACGCTAATAACCCTGAGTTTGTGACTTCCTGTACAACCGGTGTAACAAATATTAGTTTTTTATTCTCAAATTCATCCAGTTTCAATCAGGATATAAGTACATGGGATGTGAGCGGGGTAACAAATATGAATTCAATCTTCAATAACGCTACAGCATTTAATCAGGATATTGGAAACTGGGATGTAAGCAATGTAACCTCTATGAGATTCATGTTTTACGTAGCCTCAGCATTTAATCAGGATATTGGTGATTGGAATGTGAGCAATGTAACCGACATGACCCAGATATTTTTCTTAGCTATATCTTTTAATCAGGATATCGGAAACTGGGATGTAGGGAATGTGAACAATATGAATGGTACTTTCCAAAGTGCCAGAGCTTTCAATCAGGATATTAGCGAATGGAATGTGGAAAATGTGACCAATATGGCGCTTATGTTCTCCGGTGCCAACGCTTTCAACCAAGATATTGGAAATTGGGATGTGAAAAATGTGACCAATATGCGAAACATGTTCAACAATGCATTCGCTTTTAATCAGGATATCGGAAATTGGGATGTGAAAAATGTGACCAATATGCAAGACATGTTCTTCAGGGCTGAAGCATTTAATCAAAATATTGGTAACTGGGATGTGAGCAATGTGACTAATATGAATAGCATGTTCTTTAGGGCTGAATCATTTAATCAGGATATTGGCGAATGGAATGTGAGTAATGTTACCGACATGACCCAGATGTTTTTAAATGCTTTAGTTTTTAATCAAAATATTAGTAACTGGGATGTAAGCAATGTAACCAGTATGGGTTCGATGTTCTTTAATGCTAGAGTATTCAATCAGGATATCGGAAACTGGGATGTGAGCAATGTAATTAATATGGATTATTTGCTCTACAGTGCAAGGGCTTTTAATAGAGATCTTAGTGGATGGTGCGTGATACAAATTCCAACCGAACCGAACTATTTCGATGAATTAGCAACGGCATGGACTCTGCCCAACAGCCGGCCCGTTTGGGGTACGTGTCCACAAATAGCGTCCCTCCCCGGTCCGTATGAGGGCTGGCGTATGCTTGGCGCACCGGTCTCCGGGGCTACGTACGCTAATTTACTAGATGGCTTGTGGACACAAGGTTTTCCCGGAGCTTCTTTCGCCGGAGGTGTATCCAATGTCTATTGGTACAATGAAGCCCAGCGCGAATTCACCGTTCCTGCGGCGGCATCTAATATAGTGGGTAGTAGCAGCGATGCCGGGTTTAATAATGCCGGACGCGGTTTTGTGGCGTATATTTACGAAGATGATTTTAATGATGGTACCTCTACCGAGTGGCCGAAAGGCATCAGCATTTCGGGCTTACCATATTCAGGCGATAGTAGTGTAAGCTTTTCAAATACGGTTCTTCCAGGAGATGATGAGCAAGGCTGGCACATAGCATCTAACCCTTATAGATTCCCGATCAGCTGGACATCTATGGTAGCTGATAATGCACTTGAGAACATGCTTCCTATACTCCTTGTATTTGATGCGAATGCAAATTCCGGAGACGGTGGATACCGGGTTAATTATGGATTCAATTTCCCAAATCTACCTGGAACCATCGCCCATGACGGCATTATTGCTCCGTTTCAGGCCTTTTGGGTTCGAACTGACGGTACAGAGCCAGTAGGTAGTATCAATT
>SLDG01000227.1 GCA_007125355.1 Balneolales bacterium
GCGGCACCTTCACGCAAAAACTCGGGATTCGAAACAACATCGAATTCCACATCTGTTTTTTTGCTGATGACATCACGAACTTTATCGGCAGTACCAACCGGTACCGTACTTTTGTTTACAATTACCTTGTAATCTGTGATAATTTCGGCGATATCGGCGGCTACGTTTAGTACGAAACTCAAATCGGCCTGACCATCTGCGCCAGGCGGAGTTGGCAGACACAACATAATAATCTCGCAGGCTTTAACCGCTTCAGTAAGATTATCGGTAAAAACTAAACGGCCTTCTTTTACCGACCTGCTGAACATGGTTTCAAGTCCGGGCTCATAGATGGGAATAATGCCATCTTCTAATTTTTTAAGTTTATCAGGATTATTATCTACACAAATTACATCGTTTCCGGAGTCGGCGAAGCACGTTCCGGTTACGAGGCCTACATATCCCGTTCCAACAACTGCAATTTTCATAATAGTTTAAATTTGGTTTTAGTTTCTTTCAATATTTCTTATTTCTAATTCGAGTAATCCTGCCGGTACTTTAACTTTAACAACCTCGCCCACTTCTTTACCGAGAAGCGCACTGCCAATTGGCGAATCTACTGAAATCTTACCGGCGGCAAAATCGGCTTCCTGTTTTGAGACGAGTGTATATTTCATCTCTTTGGAGGTTTTTTTATTAAAGATGGTTACCGTAGAAAGGATATATACTTTTGATGTATCAATATTCTTGTCGTCGATGATTCTGGCATTTGCAAGGGCATTTTCGAGTTCAGCGATTCTTTTTTCGAGATGCCCCTGAGCTTCTTTGGCTGCGTCATATTCAGCATTTTCGCTCAAATCGCCTTTTGACCTTGCTTCGTCTATTTCTTCCGCGATTCTCCTTCTGCCTTCTGTTTTTAGCTGTCTTAGCTCTTTATTTAGTTTTTCGTATCCCTCCTGGGATAAGTAATTAACTTTCACAATAGTTTGTAGTGGTTTTTTAGGTTTAGGTTACTAATTCAATGTACGTGCTTGTTCATTTCGCAATAGCCACAGCACATGCAGTCAGATAAATCTTATTCTAATCACGATATAAAGTTCAAAAATATGGCTATTACTTGCAGTCTATTTTCGACCAACGCGTAAAATATAAGGATATAATTGGAATTTACTTTAGGGAGGTTTTTATTTTTGGGATGCCGGGTTTGGTTTTTTATTCGTTTATTTGAATTGAGATTCTGGAATTCTATTGCATTTAGAGCATCGTCTTCTTTAGAAGTTAATTTCTCATCATGATAGTTTGTCTTCAGGTTTACAGTGTAAACTAAAAACCAATCAGGCATCAGCATTAATCAGAATAATGTATATCCTTTTCCCAATTTGAGGGATTATTTCGAATGTAGATGGAAATTGATTTCAGTCTCTCTTTATCACGGATTATATAATCATGATACAAACGCTGCCATGAGAATTCAGGATTGATTTGACGTGCATTTTTGGTAACCGCCGATTTAAATCCACGAACAATTGATGCAAGGTTTTTAGATTGTGGACCGAATTTATTTTTTGGGCGTTTGTTTTGTTGCGTGTGGATGTATTTTTTCAGCCATTTATCGGTATTGCCGCCACTGGTATAGACGCAATGCGTTGCGTCTATACCATGGTCAAAACCGCCATTTCAAAAAACTATTTTGACCAAAATTTGTCCTCTCATGCCTGCAATATGTGGTTTTTTAAAGAAAAATTATAATTGCTATAACTTTATATTATTGATAATTAATTACTTATAAATTGCTGGAAGCGCTTGCATCTAATATGAATGTCATTTTATATATGGTAGTTGACAAATTTGACGCAGAATGTGTACTGGATAACCTAAAAGAATAATTGCTAATCAACTCAAATAATATGAAAAACATACTTACAAAAATGTTTGTGTGTTGTTTCGCCATGCTTGTATGTTTGCTTTGTACAAGCACTGCCGAGGCAACAATAGATGACCAAAGAACGACTGTTTCCGGAACAGTGGTAGACAATCGAACCGGTGAAACCCTAATTGGTGTAAACATTGTGGTTAGGGGCACTGTAAGAGGTACAGCTACCGATGTTAATGGAAACTTTACACTTACTACTAATCAACAAGTACCTATAACACTTACAATAACAAGTGTTGGGTACAGGTCTAAAGAAATTACTATAACTGAATCTGTTACAGAAAACCTAATGATCCGTTTAGAGGAACAATCATTTTTTGGTTCTGAGGTTGTATTATCTGCCTCTCGTGTTGAACAGGATGTACTGCGCTCACCGGTATCTATCGAAAGGTTAGACGCGATTGCAATTCGTGAATCTGCCGCCCCTTCTTTTTATGAGGCACTCAGAAACCTAAAAGGTGTTGATTTCAGTACACAAAGTTTAACCTTCAGTTCTGTTAATACAAGAGGATTCGCCGCTAATGGTAATACCCGTTTCGTTCAGCTCATTGATGGTATTGACAATCAGGCACCGGGTTTGAACTTCCCTGTTGGTAATATTGTCGGTATTTCTGAGCTTGATCTGGAAAGTGCTGAGTTAATGCCCGGAGTTGCTTCGGCTCTATACGGTCCGAATGCTCTTAACGGTATTCTAATCCTGAACAGTAAAAGTCCTTTTGAATATCAGGGGCTTTCAGCGCAAATCAGTACAGGTGTAACACATGTCGACTCGAGAGACGATGATGTTTCACTGTATCAGGATTATGGTATCAGATACGCTAATACAATTGGCGAACGCTTTGCTTATAAGTTTAACTTCTCTTATTTACGTGCAAATGACTTCTATGGTGTCGATACACGTGATCAGGGTCCTGCCACTTTTGGTGTTGTAGAACGTGGTGCACTGTCAAGAAATGGCAACAGGGTTTATAACGGAGTAAATAAATATGGACAGCCTTTGGTTAATATGGCTGAAGTAGTGCAAGGTCAGATTAATTCTTTGCAAGCACTGCCAAGCTTAACTCCTCAACAGCAGGCAAGCTTAGGACAATTCCTTGCCATACAGAGCCTTATTCCAACCGGCAGTTTATCTAACTTTACACCTACCGGATTTATGGAGAACGAGTTCGTAGATAATACAACTGAGAGCATCAAGTTCGGTACCGCCCTGCATTACCGTTTAAGTGAGCGTTTAGAGTTACTCGGTCAGTTTAATTACGGTGCTGGTAGCACAGTGTACACTGCTAATGACCGATTCGTATTAGATAATTTCTCTATCTGGACCGGTAAGCTTGAATTGAGGAATCCAAACTTCTTCGCCAGAATTTATACAACACAAGAAAATTCCGGTGATACGTATGCGGCAAATACCATAGCATCTTTAATTAACAGAGACACCTACATTCCTGTATATCTTGGGGCATTTGTAGAGGCACGTACTCAGCAAGGCCTCTCTCCTGAAGATGCTCACGATTTTGCCCGTGCTGTTGCAGACGCTAACCAACCAAGGCCGGGTGATGAGCAATTTGAAGAGCTTTTTGAACAATACAGAAATCTGCCAATTTCTGAGGGTGGAGCCAAGTTTCTTGACAAATCGGCTCTTTGGCATGGTGAAGTCATGTACAATTGGTCACGTGTAGTTGATCCGCAGGTTCTTGAAATCATTACTGGTGCCAATGTAAGAAGATATGCCCTTCGTTCTGAGGGGACATTGTTTGCCCTGCAGGATAACGGTGATGAATTCAACATCGATGAATTTGGAGTTTACACTCAGCTGAGCCGCGACCTTCTGGATGGAAGATTGAGTTTACAAGGCTCGTTAAGGTATGATAAGAACGAATACTTCGACGGTCAGCTTTCGCCACGTTTCTCAGCTGTATTCTCAGTTGCAGATAATCACAACGTGCGCTTGTCTGCTCAGCAAGGATTCCGGATTCCAAGTACACAGGATCAATTCATTGATTTGGATGTAGTTACACGTCGCCTTATTGGTGCGAATCCGGTATTGGTGAATCGCTACCAATTCAGAGAGAATCCTGTTTACATCACTGAAAGCGTGCAGGCAGCGAGAGCGGCTTTGGCTGCCGGCCAAACTATGGATGAAGCCCGTGACCTTCTTGAAAGATTTGATGATTTCAATCTAACCACAGAAAAAGTAACTTCATTTGAAATCGGCTACAAGTCACTTATTGCAAATACTGTATTCCTCGATTTCTACTATTATTACAGTATTTATCGCGATTTCATGGCAGAAGTTGATTTTACTCAGGCTTTCCCCATTACATCTGATATTAATGCTCCCGCAGGTTTTGATGCAGCTACTGCCGAAGGTCAGGCAGCCATCATCAATCAGGAGTTTGGTGGAAGTGCTGTACCACTGCAACGTTTTGGTTTTGATGTAAATGCCGATGGTACCGTTGAAGCTCATGGATTTGGCGCAGGTGCTGATATTGTCTTGGGCAGAGGTTATACTTTCGGAGCTAATGTGGCTTTTAACGAGCTCATCTCTGAAAAAGACCTGCAGAGACAAGGTTTCTCAGCAGGATTTAATACACCAAAATGGAGATACAACCTGCAGCTCAGAAACCGCAGAGTTACAGACAGAATCGGATTCAATTTAACATACCGCTGGCAGGATGCCTTTGTTTGGGAGTCTGCAATCGGTGAAGGTGTTATCCCCGCATTCGGAACGCTTGATGCTCAAATCAGCTACAGAATACCGAATTTGAGCACCATCGTTAAAATTAGCGGAACAAACATTCTGAATGAACGCCATACTACTTCATTCGCTAACCCGTCACTCGGTAGTATTTATATGGTGACATTCACTTTCGATCAATTTCTGAACTGATTTTAAATAACGTTATGAAAACACTTTTTAAACTTACACTTTTTGTAATCAGCCTTGGGCTGATATTTACCGCTTGTGACGGCTCGTTTGACTCTTTAGTTGACAGCCAGAAAGAAGCAAATCCGCTGCCTGACCCATCTGACCCGCAAGGTAATGCAGGTGATGCTGACTTCAGCAGGTTTATTACCATTGGTAATTCACTAACTGCCGGTTTTATGGATGCTGCGCTTTACGATTTTGGCCAGATGAACTCTATCGGAGCCATGATGCATCAGCAGCTTAAGGTTGCCGGAGCACAGGAGAACTTTAATCAACCTGATATTAACTCAACAAACGGCTTCAATTCTGCGGCTTCTAATGTTGAGCAAGGGCTGATTTTTGGCCGATTCAAACTGGATACATCCATACCTGGTCCATCTCCTGTTGTTAATGGAGAACTTCCTGAGGCCTTCACAGGAGACAAAAGCACCTTGCATAACTTTGGTGTTCCCGGCATTCAGATTGTCCAGCTTCTTTCACCCCAAACAGGCGGACCAGAGGGCAATCCTTTATACAATGCATTATACGCCAGGTTTGCTACAGATCCCGGAAGTTCAACAATTTTGGAAGATGCTATCGCTACTGACCCAACTTTCTTTTCCCTTTGGATTGGAAACAATGATATACTGGGATTCGCATTACAGGGCGCTGTTGATCAAGCATTGCCTATTTTCACAACTCCCGCTGATTTCGAAATGCGTTTTTCGGCAGTTGTAAATCAGCTTATGCAAAATACAGATGCAAAAGGTGTGGTTGCAGACATACCGCCTTTACTATTTGTCCCTTATTTCAGAGCTGTACCGTTTAATCCTCTTCCGCTTAATGCAGATCAGGTTGCTCAGCTAAATCAGGGGTACAATCAATATAATCTCTTGCTCAACTTCCTTGTAAATCAGGGACAAATAACTGAGGAAGAGCGCGATCGCAGACGCATTGAATTTATTCCACCTGAAGAAGGACAAGAAACCAGGCAAAATGCTTATGTGATGGAAGATCCTTCGTTGACTGCTACTTCACTTTTTGGCAACGAAGTACCAAAATTGCGTCAGGCTACGGCTCAGGATTTAACCCTGTTCCCTGCTGCTCAGGTTCTTCCAACAGGCGTTGGAACTGAACAGCCAATGCCACCGAGCCTTGTTCTTACACCTGAAAATCAACAACTACTTGAGGAGCGAAGAACCCAATTTAATACAATTATCGCTGATGTTGTGAATCAGGCAAATGCAGATGCAGGTGAAACGCGTATCGCTCTTTATGAAACCGGCGCCCTTAACTCAGGATTCTCACGTCTGTGGGGACTTGATGGTAGCGGTCCCGGATTCAGAATTGGTGGTTTTACACTTATGCCGGATTTCAGCCCCGGTGGAGTTTTCTCTACAGATGGAGTTCATCCCAATGTCAGAGGAAATGCGCTGGTCGTAAACGACTTCCTCAGAACTATTGAGGAAGTGTTCAATGCAACACTTCCAAAATACAGCGATAACGATATTCTGGCATTTCCAAGCGTACAACTTTGCGGTGGCGACTGCCTGAGCCAACAACAGCAAATGGCTAATGTAGAGTACATTTGGGATTTCTCCAAGATTCCACTTCAGTAATTGCTCAGACTACTCATTTATAAAAACCTCGTCAATCGGCGGGGTTTTTTTATTTGGGTGCTGATTGCATATTTTCAATCAAACACAGACAAGAAACTTCAATGTTACAGAAAAAAACTACGAAAGAAATTCTTGAAGAAAATCTTAGCCGTAAGGTTTCTTCAGGGATGTCATCGCTAAAAATATGGCTGCATAATATAAGAAGCCTGCACAACACAGGCTCTGTTTTCAGAAGCTGCGATGCATTCGGTGCCGGCGAAATTTTTCTGAGCGGATATACACCCGTTCCGCCCCGGCCAGAAATCACAAAAACAGCGCTCGGTGCAGAAGAGTTTGTGAGATGGCGTTATGTTGAAAATCCCATAAAAGAAATCGAACAGCTCAAACAAAATGGATATACGGTCGCAGGAATCGAGCAATCTTTTAACAGTCTTTTGTTGAATCAATTCCTGCCAAAACCTGAACAAAAGTTATGCCTGATTCTCGGAAATGAAGTAACCGGCATTGATGAAGAAATCCTCCCCCACCTCGACCTCTGCCTCGAAATCCCCCAATTCGGCAAAAAACACTCTCTAAATGTTTCTGTAACTGCCGGGATTGTGCTATATCACTTTATGAAAGCGTTTGAGGGGTGCTGACAAATCCATGTTCTTGTGTATTTGTGTAGAAATTAGGTCAAGAACAATCCCTTAAAAGCCCCGTCATCCTGCTCACCATGACGGGGTGGGTTTAGCCCGAATTACTCACGAAAGCATAAGAATAAAAGTATAAACCATTGTATACTCAGGATATAGATAAATACTGTCTACACTCAAATTAGAGTATGGTTAAAATGCTGCGCACCGAGCCTGCCTGACTGCATCGGCAGGCAGGCGAAGCGATTCCCACGAAGTGATATTTACTAAGGGTTGGGATGGTTGACCGCTGCGTAGTCGAATCCCTTGCCTGCACAACTCGGGAGCGCATTGAAGCCTTACCATCCTACCCATGGCACCACTGTAGAGACGCAAGATTTTGCGTCTCTACAAAGGCCTGAAATGGCAAAATACATCGAATGGCAAGCATATCACTATGACGGCGTAGTTTATAACTAAGGCGTAAACGAATAAACGAATAAACAACATCTCTGTCATATCCATCAAATGTATCTAGCGTAAGCGCGGATATTATGGCCTCACCATGACGAGGCGGTGTCGATATCAGGTGTAAACAAAGCATTAACTATAATCCCCGCAACTCGCATCACGAAACCTGTAACGCCCCCCAACATTCATCATTTGGAAAGTGATTTTTCCAGCTATAATAGCTATATTAAAAGATTGTATGCATTATGCGGATGTGAGTATAATGAAGGCATTCAACAGCTTTCTTACCGATATATTTTAAATTAATTTTTAGAAACAGATTTAATATTTCATGGCGAAACGCACAATTGTAACCGCCGCTTTGCCCTACGCTAACGGCCCGCTTCACCTGGGACATTTGGCCGGCGCTTATTTACCGGCCGACCTATATGTTCGCTACAAAAGGCTTACTGGACAGGAAATACTTTTCATTTGCGGCTCCGACGAGCACGGGGTTCCCATTACTATTGCAGCAGAAAAAGAAGGAGTAAAACCTCAGGAAATTGTAGATCGATTCCACGAGATAAATAAAAAAGCCTTTGAACAGTTTGGTATCTCCTTCGATTATTTCGGCAGAACCAGCTCTGAAACACACAGGCAAATCTCCCAGAATTTCTTTCTGAAACTCTATAAAAAAGATGTCTTCACTAAAAAGAAAGACCGGCAGTTTTATGATCAATCAGCCGGGATGTTTCTGGCTGACAGATACATAAAAGGAACTTGTCCAAAATGCGGCTACAACGAAGCCTACGGCGACCAATGCGAGAAATGCGGTGCTTCCTTGTCTCCAATGGAATTAATAGATCCGTACAGCGCGCTTTCAGGCGAAAAGCCGGTATTAAAGGAAACAGAGCATTGGTATATCCCCCTCGGAGATTTTGAGCAGTGGCTCGATGAGTGGATTAGCAGTAATAAAGACTGGAAAATGAATGTGCTGGGCCAATGCAAAAGCTGGATATCCGGTGGGCTGACTGACAGAGCGGTTACAAGAGACCTAAATTGGGGCGTACCCGTTCCACTCGAAGATGCAAAGGATAAAGTCTTATATGTTTGGTTCGACGCGCCTATTGGTTATATCTCAGCCACAGTAGAGTGGGCAGCGTTAACCGGCGACCCCGAATCGTGGAAACTTTACTGGCAGGATGATGAGTCGGAATTGGTTCATTTCATCGGAAAAGACAATATTGTTTTCCATTGTATCATGTTCCCATCAATGCTTAAGGCGCATGGTGATTACATCCTTCCAAAAAATGTTCCTGCCAACGAGTTCCTGAATTTGGAGGGGAAAAAATTATCGACTTCGAGAGGATGGGCAGTTTGGCTGCATGAGTATCTTGAGGATTTTGAACCTGATTTACTCAGATATACACTCACCGCCATTTTACCGGAATCTAAAGACAGCGATTTTTCCTGGAAAGATTTTCAGGGGCGGGTAAATAACGATTTGGCTGATGTATTCGGGAATTTTGTATTCCGGGCTTCATCTTTTACCCACAAGTTTTTCGAGGGCGTTATTCCGGAACTTGATTCTCCGGAGAAAGAAGACATTGAGATGCTCAATGCCATTGCTGAGCATCGCGCTTTAATAGCCGAAAGCTATGAGAAATTCAAGTTTAAAGATGCCGCCTCTCATACGGTAAATTTAGCACGGATGGCAAATAAGTATTTTACGGATATGGCACCCTGGCAAACAAGAAAATCTGATATCCGAAAGTGTGGCAACACATTACACGTTTGCTTGCAAGTAAGTGCTGCTTTATCAGTGTTATTTGATCCCATTATCCCTGATGGTTGCAAAAAGCTCAGAGATTCGCTGAA
>SLDG01000310.1 GCA_007125355.1 Balneolales bacterium
GCGGCATGCGTCATTACAAAATCAACTTCCTCATCAAAAGCCTTAGGCTCAAAAGAGGGATCTTTTACAGCTGTATCTGTAGTACCAACCACAACTTTATCGTGCCATGGTACTGCAAAAAGTACACGACCATCATCTGTTTGAGGAACCATAATTGCAGAATCACCGGGCAGGAATTCTTTATCCAAAATTATGTGAATACCCTGGCTTGGACTTACAATTGGTTTGCTGTCCGGCTTATCCATTTTAAGAATGCTGTCGGTAAATACACCGGTAGCATTAATAACAACCCGGCCAGAAAATTCAAGGTCTTCGTTGTTTATAGTATCTCTAACCTTTACTCCGGATGTTAATCCGTTCGTCTTAACCAAACCGGTTACATCCATGTAATTGAGGATGTGACCGCCCAAATCAACGGCTGTTTGAGCCAAATTTACGGCAAGCCTTGAATCATCGAATTGGCCATCATAATAAATTACACCGCCACGCAGGCCTTCAGGTTCGAGAGTCGGAATTCTTTTTATGGTTTCTTCTCTGGAAAGAATTTTAGAAGGACCAAGGCCGAGTTTACCGGCAAGCATGTCGTATACTTTAAGTCCGACACCATAAAACGGGCCACCCCACCATTCGTAATTCGGTACAATAAAAGACTGATTACGACATAAATGCGGTGCATTCTGAATCATTAAACCACGTTCTCTGAGAGCTTCGAGCACAAGAGAAACATTACCCTGTTGCAGATAACGCACTCCACCATGTACCAGTTTTGTTGAACGACTTGATGTACCCTTAGAATAATCGTATTTCTCCAGGAGTAACGTTTTATATCCCCTTGAAGATGATTCTACGGCAGCACCAAGTCCTGTTGCTCCTCCGCCAATAATAATTACATCCCAATAATCAACATCATTCAATGCTGATTTTAATATTTCATTTCTATTCATACTGTGTTCCTCACCTTTGTTTAAAAACAGGTGGGCCACATTCAAGCGTCCCACCTGTAATCACGAATTAATTACTTAGAATCAGCCCACACTACAGCTGAATTCACTGCACGTTTCCAGCCTTTGGTCAATTCTGCCACTTTATCTTTAGAAGCCGCAGGCTCAAACGTTTTATCAATTTGCCATTGCTTGCTTATTTCATCGATATTTTCCCAATAACCAACAGCAAGCCCCGCCAGGTAAGCTGCACCAAGCGCTGTTGTCTCGGTAACTTTCGGACGAGCTACAGGTACTTGCAGCAAATCACTCTGGAATTGCATCAGAGAATTATTTACAACGGCACCACCATCAACTCTGAGTTCCTTGATATCGATACCAGAATCTGCATTCATAGCACTGAGTACATCAAGAGTCTGGTAAGCGATAGAATCTACCGCTGCTCTTGCGATATGCGCGGATGTTGTTCCTCTGGTAATTCCCACCATAGTACCACGAGCGTATTGGTTCCAATATGGAGCGCCCAAGCCTGCGAAAGCAGGTACGAGATAAACACCATCAGCATCTTCAACTTCATTGGACAACTTTTCAATATCGCTTGATTTTTTAATGACACCGAGTCCGTCACGTAACCACTGCACCACAGCACCGGCAATAAAGATAGAACCTTCAAGCGCATATTCTGTCTTACCATTAATCTTCCACGCAACGGTGGTCAGGAGGTTATTTTTAGATGGGATAGGCTTATCACCAATGTTCATCAACATGAAACAGCCGGTTCCGTAGGTATTTTTTACCATACCTTCTTTGGTACACATTTGGCCAAATAAAGCAGCCTGTTGGTCACCTGCTATACCAGCGATAGGTACTTTGGATGCAAAAATAGTAGTCTTGGTTTCGCCATAAACCTCACTGGATTGGCGCACTTCCGGCAATACACTACGAGGCACATCCATAATTTCCAGCATTTCATCATCCCATTCCATAGTGTTGATGTTGAAAAGCAACGTACGCGAAGCATTTGTTACATCAGTTACATGTAATTCACCCTGTGTAAGATTCCAAATCAACCATGAATCGATGGTACCGAAAGCAAGTTTACCATCTTCAGCCATTTTCCGGGCGCCGTCTACATTGTCAAGAATCCATTTAACTTTGGTTCCTGAGAAATATGCATCTAATACAAGGCCGGTTTTTTCCTGAATTTTTGCGGCAAGTCCTTTTGCCTTCAATTCATCACAAAATTCTGATGTTCGGCGATCTTGCCAAACTATGGCATTGTAGACCGGCTTTCCTGTTTCACGGTTCCAAACTACCGTGGTTTCCCTTTGGTTTGTTATACCGATACCGGCAAGGTATTTTCCATTAAACCCGGCTTTTGTAACTGCTTCGGCTGCAACACCGGCCTGAGTAGACCAAATTTCGTTAGCGTCGTGCTCTACCCAACCGGCTTTTGGATAGATTTGACGGAATTCTTTTTGAGCAGTTGATACGATAGATCCTGATTTGTCAAATAAAATAGCTCGTGAGCTTGTTGTGCCCTGATCAAGAGCGAGAATATATTTTTCCATGTGTATACCTCATTTGAAGTGATTATTAAGCAATAGATTTTCGAAGAATGATTTACATCTAATAATTTCAATGTGCAAAGGGCTTCCAAAAACCAACTTTCACTAATTAATGAAATTTCAGTTTAAAATGAAAGTATTATTTCATTTTTTTTTGAAAACTGTTCGCCCATTAATTCATTGCTCTTATTAGATATTGATTTTTATATATTTATATATTACAAAAATCCCAGATTTTTGCAAATAATTGAGTTATTACTTGCATTGTCAGGCTTACTTTATGGGGTTTTTATTTAACCAATTCTACATGTGAACGGCATCTTATGAAAAATTTTCTCAGGAAGCGCTTTTGATATGCGTAGTACTGCTATAATTATTTCATCCCGAATAATCGAAACGATGGTATTCCCGGCGTAATAGAAACACCTGTTATTAAAATTCTTTGGGAAAACCACTGGAATCAATTCTTATCATCACCTACATTACCCCCTTTGAGCCTAAACCATATCACTTTTTTAAAAAAACTATGGTTTCTTAATGTTGAATGAGTATAGTTTTTTCTATATCTAATGCTTTCAGAAAGCTTTGCGAAACCATGCTCTTCAATGAATTATGGTTTAATTTTTAAATTATCGTGAATAATTCGGGATAAAGATTTCCTGATCGTTTTCATGCTTAAATAATCATCCTAAATAAAAACCCATAACTCTTATGAAATTCGAAACACAATGCATTCATGCAGGATTGGATGTTGAAAATGACACCCCCGCCATTGTCCCGCCTATTTCGCCGTCAACTATTTATGAAATTGCATCTGATGGAGATACAGATAAGGGATTCCTTTATTCAAGGCTGGGTAATCCGAACAGATTGCAGCTTGAAACGTTACTCGCAGCAATTGAAAGGGGCAAAGCGTGTGCAGCTTTTGCTTCGGGACTGGCAGCCTCTGCGGCGCTATTGCAGGCGCTTGATCCCGGTGACGAGGTGATTTTCCCGGATGATATTTACAGCGGCAACAGAAATTTGATAAACGGGATTTTGAAGCGGTGGGGCTTGCGACCTGTGTTTGTCCGGATGTCAGAATCGGGAGAGGCAAAAAATGCCATCACCCCAAAAACGAAATTAATTTGGATTGAATCGCCTTCTAATCCCATGCTTAGAATTACGGATATACGAAGTATATGCAATATTGCGAGGGAAAAAGGCATCAGAACAGTGGTAGATAATACCTGGCCAACGCCGGTAAATCAGCTGCCATTGGAACTGGGGGCAGATTTTGTCATCCACTCTACAACGAAATATTTTGGCGGGCATTCCGATTTGCTTGGTGGAGCTGTAATTGCCGCAGAGAATGATGCCTTTTTTGAGAGAATCCGTTACAATCAGCAGCTTGGTGGCGGGGTTCCATCTGCATTCGATTGCTGGATGCTCAATCGCAGTATTCGCACCCTTCCTTGCCGTATGGGTGTCCATAACACAAATGCTGAAAAAGTAGCCGGGTTCTTAGTAAATCACCCTAAAATTGAAAAAGTACTTTGGCCGGGAATTGAATCCCACGAAGGCCACGCTATTGCCAAAGAACAAATGTGTGGTTTTGGGGGGATGATTTCCTTCCTTCTGAAAGAGAGCGGCGAAAGCACACAAAAGGCCGTTTCGCGCGCAAAACTCATTAAGCATGCAACAAGCCTTGGCGGCGTTGAAAGCACATGGGAAAGAAGGCGCGCAACAGAGGGAGAAGCATCTGAGACACCCGAAAACTTAATTCGCCTGAGCGTAGGCCTCGAACACGCGGATGACATAATTGAAGATATCGAGCAGTGTTTGAGATAGGGTATTGATTAATGACTATTGAATAATTTTGTACTTGTCATTATGAGGCCAGAATATCCGCGCTTACGCCTGAGGACATTTGATGGCAATGACAGTCATGCAAGCACCCAGGCAGATTAGATTTCGGGTGTTTGGATTTTGTAGATATCCTGAACCTTATGGCCGATTCCAGGTCTGCTTCAGGCCTGCCGTAAGGGCAATTCATGATGCCCTTACGATGGCCTTGCACCGTGGCTTTACATGGTGGCTTTGTTACGGATGTCCGAGTATGGCAGCCTGAGGGTGACCGATGTAGCCAAAATTACGTCGGGAACGATATGCATTAGGAATAGATTTATTGGTAGAGCAATTGTAAAATTGTGAAAACAAATAACTGCTCTAACATGATCATAACAAAATCCAAATATAACATCATATGAAACATTTCTACTTCTCACCCTTACTATTGCTCCTTTTTACAGTTACAGAATTGTATGCTCAGGTTGATTATCAACAAGACATTCAGCCCATTTTCAATGCACGGTGTGTTTCTTGTCATGGTGGTACATCTGGTGTTTTTCTGCAAAATTATGATGCTGTGATGAATAGCGTTGGAAATCAGTATCAACAAAATATTGTTATACCTGAAGAACCCGAAGAAAGTCCGCTTTACGACAAACTTCTTCCAAACCCCGAGTTTGGTAACAGAATGCCAACCGGTGGAAGCTTAACAGATGAACAAATAGCTCTGATATATGACTGGATAAAAGAGGGTGCACTTGAAGCACCCGCAGTTGCTGTTGGTAGTTCAGAGCATCCCGCCGAATTCACATTAAAGAACAATTACCCAAATCCGTTTAACCCATCAACAAACATCCGTTTTACTCTGCCTGTTACTGCAAATTGGGTGGTCACGGTTTACAATCTAAACGGCGCTCAGCTGTTGCAATACTCGGGTCAATCTGCCGGAGGCTTAAACACCGTAACAGTAAATATGAATGATTTTGCTTCCGGAATCTACATATATACAGTCGAAGCAAGAACAACCGGAACCACTCTTGAAAGACAATCCGGCAAGATGTTGCTGGTAAAATAATAGTCAGGATAAAAAAATCCCGGCAGTTTCAGCTACCGGGATTTTTTATCTCTATTGATTTTTTGTCCTTATTTGATCAAGACCATGCGTTTGCTTTCAACAAACGAATTGCTTCTGAGCTGATACAAATATACACCGCTTGATAAATTTGATGCATCGAACTGAATTTGATGCCAACCGGCTGACTGTACCTCATCTACAAGTTGCACAACTTTACTTCCCATGATTGTATAGACTGCAATGCTTACATGAGCATTTTCGGGTAGGGCATATCTGATTTGAGTTACAGGGTTAAACGGATTTGGATAGTTTTGTGCCAGCACAAACCTTGTTGGATGTTCCTCCCCGGGAATATTGGTGAGGTTTACTGTAGTGAAGCTACCGGTAGTCCACCCGCCTTCACCTTTAAAATTCACCCCACGAACCCGCCAATAATATGTTGTGGCTTCTTCAAGGTCATTCATGATATTGAATTGAGTAGCAGTATGCTCGGTAATATCGTACAGCAATTCAGTAAACCCGGCTGATGTTGAAACCTGAACATCGTAGGTTTCTGCGCGTTGTGAAACCGACCAAGCCAACTCAGGCGTCAGTGGAATATTTTCCTCGCCATTAAACGGATAAAGCAACTCAATACCACCGGGCAATGGACTTGGCACATTTACTGCCCGATTTACTGTTTTGCTCTCTGCATTAGAGGCTTCCACAAGAATACTAAAACGATTCAGGCCGGTAATATCCGGATCAGCGAGTATATCCCATGAATGAACGTATGTTTCACCAACTTCTATCGTGCCTACTTCTATAAATGAAACTCTTGATGTGTGAGAAAGCCCGTCTAATAGCACAATTTCAAGCGTTACATCTTCTGCTGCACCTGTTCCTGTATTAAGCAAAGTGGCTGTTACAGCAAATGGGTTTGGAAACGGATCAAGGTCTTCATTCAATCCGAGAGATCCGGGTGCATCTACAGTTACGGCAATCGGTGGCAGTAAGTCATCATTGGGGATTATAAAGCGAGATGCCTTATTATTGGCATTATTCGATTCCTGAATGAGTTCTTCCGGATCGGCAATTACTACGATCTGCCTGAATTCAGGATCATTCGGAACCGTATAATTGAATGAGAAACTCACCATTGCATCTCCACCAATTACAGGTATTGTTACCTCGTGTAACAATGGCGCGATTCCTTCATCGGGATCGCCATCATAAACATGCATCTGTACAGATTCGGCACTTACAGGGCCAAAATTATGTACATCAACCGTAATTTCAATTACATCTCCCTGATCGTATGATTCCTGTTCCGGGCTAAAGTGAATTCCATCTGAACTTACAGCAAGGTCAGGCAAATCCTGAACGAAACTAAGAGGCATAAATTCAGCACCAAAACCACCATTACTCTGTATTACTGATACATTGCTTTCGCTTTCAACCATGTAAACATGGCGGCCTGATAATGAGTTAAACATAAAGCCTTCGCCGGCATTCAATACTCCGTTAAATACAGTTGTGGTATCGGCATAAGGATAATCTATTTCACGGCCCAGATGCCTGATAGTAACTTCGTTATCATCCTCAAAAGAGAATAAATCTATTCGGGATGCAATTGTCGGAATATAAAACAACGTACCCGCCCCGAAACCACTGCTGTCTATTGCCCTTGTTTTATACGCGTAATTACCGGTCCAGCCCGCGTAGGGTATATTACCTGCACTTACAGGGTTGCTTGCTTCTACACGCCAATATGTGGGTTGTGTTATACCGGTTGAAACAACCTGCCCTTCGTTAATGGTGTATTCCGTGATCAAATCTCCGGTTTCTGCATTGGTTACAACCACTTCTGTATCGTCGTAATACCCGGTAACTGTAATACTGTTTGTCCAGTTTCCGATATAGGATGAATAACCGAGAAAGAGATTTCCGGTAAATGATCCGTTTGAAGAAGGCACATAATAATCTGTATCGCCATACGATAGTGCGGAAACAGGCTTAGACGCTGAAACCTGAAGGAATGTGTTGTAAGGAGTGTTAACCATAGTATGAAACTCACCTGCATCCAATACTCCGGCCGCGAGTAAGGTTCCGTTATCAAGATTGCGCACTGTGAATTCCGTGTTATTTTCATAGGCGGCAATTACAAAGCGCTCGCGCTGCTGTGAATCCCACGGCCCCATCATATACGTATTAAATAATGTAGAAACTCCTCGCCCGCTTTGGTCAACAGCGTACCATCCGTGGATAATGTTTTGCGTGGCATCGCCAACAAGAGCCGTAAAGGAGTTTGAGCCAAATATCCTGTAAATACCACTGCTTCCCTGAAAAACATGATATTCATCTTTGTCGAGGGATACATTTAAGACCTCGTCACCTGAACTGTTCAAAATGAGTAAGTCAGTACCATTTGTATAGGAAAACAGTACTATTTCGCCAAAAGTGAATACGGTAGTATTGTAAATACTCTCATCGAGATTAAAGATAGACGGTGTAATGAATGGATTAACCGTTCGGGTTTCAGTATCAAAACCCTGATTTAAAACCGTGCCGGGAGGGGCACCTCCGGGCTGCTGAGCCATAGTGAGGGATTGTGTCATCAAAATTAAACCTGTAGTTAACAGGCAAAGAATAGTAACGTAACACGACGTTTTCATAAGAAATCCTCCTGAATTTAGAATAGATATTAGTAATAAAAGAACGCATTTCAGGCACTTAGACCTGATGCAAGTTAGTGAAAGTAGTTGTAAAAAGACACTAATTAAATTCAGAGTTCAGTATATAGTTATTCAAGATCTATGTTAGCTTTTTTTGCTTCAGAATTAATCATCGTCTTTTAAACCTCTTCTCATTGCGACTGTTAGCCATAAATTCGATGGATTATTCTACTAAGTCTCGTAAGGGCGATTCATCAATTGCCCTTACGAGGGATTACTTTCACTGTAATATTTTATCCTCACCCTATAAATTCACTTTACCGAACCAAAACGCTATATTAATCGTCAAAGGCATAATCCATCATAAAAACAAAAATTATGCTGATTTCAATACTTCTGCTTCTTTTTCAACAAAACCCCTGGGTAACGCCTCCGGCGGATGCGCCCGGTTTGGAGCATGTTATTTTTAACAGCGAAACCCTTCAGGGGGATGTCAGCTTTCATATATTTTTCCCGCCCGATTATGATGTAAATGAGAGTGAGCACTTCCCCGTTTTATATTATCTGCATGGTGGCGGAGGCGGTTTGCAAGGTTTGCCAATTCTGCGAAATTACTTTTATAATAATATGGTAAATGGCACCATCCCCAATATGATCGTGGTGTTTCCGTGGGGATTACCGCTTGGGATGTGGGTAGATTCTTACAGTGGCCATCAGCCTGTTGAATCGGTTGTTATACATGATCTTATTCCGTATGTGGATGACAATTATCGCTCAATAGCTCACCGAAGCGGACGCATAGTTGAAGGTTTTAGTATGGGAGGTTACGGCGCGGCCCGGTTTGGACTAAAATATCCTGAACTTTTCGCGGGATTTTCGATGCTTGGTGCCGGCCCGGTACAGCTGGATTTCATAAACTATCCCCATGTGCGCACCCCACTTGAACAGCGACTCGAAATTTTTGAGGAAGTGTATGGAAGCGATCCTGATTTCTTTGAGGAAGTAAGTCCATGGCGCCTGGCTGAATCGGCTGTCGGGAATCTGCCTGAAGATTATATGATCAGAAGTGTTGTTGGGGATGCCGATATTCTCCGGTTTATGAATCGTGATTTAAGAGACCATTGGAATGAACTTGGATTGGATTTCACCTATCTGGAAGTCCCTAATGTTGACCATGTAGCTATGGGATTGTACTTTTATTTAACGCAAAACGGCAAGCAGACTTTCTACAGTGAGGCCTTTGCCATTGCCACCTCAGTAACAGAAGAGCCCAATGCACAACCTGA
>SLDG01000359.1 GCA_007125355.1 Balneolales bacterium
ATAATAGGAGAAAATCTTGCAATAGCGCCTGAACGCAGATAATCCCCATATGAAAATCCACCCGGAACTATCACGGCATCTACATCTCCAAGCGATGTTTCTTTGTGCCATACAAACGTTGTTTCGATGCCCATAACTTGCTTTAAAGCGTAATAGGCGTCATGATCACAATTCGATCCGGGAAAAACTAAAACTGCGGCTTTATTCATCTATTTGTCCTCTTGCAGTTCGATGGTGTAATCTTCCATTACATCATTAGCCAATAGTTTTTTTGCAGCATTTTCTGCCGCCTCTTGGGCTTTTTCTTCAGTATTTGCTTCAATTTCAAGTTCAAACATCTTACCGATGCGCACACTTTTTATATTTTGATACCCGAGATTGGCAAGGGCATTATACGTGGCTTTCCCTTTAGGATCGAGAATAGATGGTTTTAGCGTAACGAAAACTTTGGCTCTGTACATGCGGATAATTACGGCTTTAATGTTAAATGTGAATATATAGCACTAAGAAACTGAAAAAGCCGGGATATTGGAGATGGCATCCAGACTAATCCACAAAAATTCGTTAGTGCTTAAGACGGGTGTAAGTTAAACAATATCAAGATTAATTTTTTCAGGTAAACTGATATTGCTTAATAAAATATTTTGAGTGTGTGCTGCTTAGGCTTGGCTGACTTATAATTTAATCACTTACAGGTGTATTCAATGTAAAACGGGCAGCAACAGTGTGATCATCGAATAAAAGAATGAGTGTTTCATTATCCATTCTGTATGAGGAAACCCGGTTCAGCATTGTAAGGTAATTATCCTCCAGCGCCATAACAGGTTCACAGTAGCGTTTTGTTGTCGCAATTTGTGAAAATCTAACCTCATTATCATCACCCAAGGTAAATGAACCGTTAAGTTGATTACACCCGCCGTAACCTGATAAACGGTTATCTTCTTTGTGAAACGTAATTTCAGGCACGCCCCAATCTTCTGATTTCCGGACGGATTTCTCCTGAAGCTCCGTTAGTATCCATGATGTTCCTTTTAACTCAGGTGTATCCATTGTTTCAATAGTGGATTTTTCGGTTGCAGGTTCACGTTCATCCCCCTGACTACATCCCGTAATCAAAAAGAAAATCAGTAATACAGATAATATAGTTTTCATTAGTTATATGGATTTATTTTTTATGAAGTTTGTAATGTTCACTCAGGTCTCCGGTAATGCGATTTCCCTCCACATCAAGATGGAACAGCACGTTCTCACCAACATGGTATTGGTTGGGTTCTTCAGCATTAAGTAATGTTATTACATTTCCGGTTTCATCCCAGCTAAACATGCCCCCTTCTCTGAAAGTACCGTTTTCATCCTTCCCGAGATAGACCATTACACGTTCGAAATTATTGTCACCATCAATGGTAATTGTAGTTTTTATTCCCTCGCAATCTGCACAAGGCAATGTTCCCAGATACGTACCTTCAAAATCGAGAGATAATCTGGCATTATAATCAGAATAAGGCATCATAATATCGGTTTCTTCAAGAGGTGTGTACTCTGAGGTTTCCGTTTCCTGCTTACAACCCATTAAAACAAGCAGTAGAATTAAACTTATCCAAAAATGTTTCATAGCAATTTTTAATTATACCTTTTTTTGTATGATGCAGATTAATTATGTGCCTGTCATATAGTTTGACCTAAGCTACCTATCAAACGTCTGAGTTACAAATTTTATGATAGCGGTTTGTTTTGTCAATAATAACTATATTCAAACGCTTCATGAAACATGTAAAGAAAAACCTTTAAACACAAAAGAACATTGTTTCGAAAAAACGGAAAAATTCGCGGAAACAGGATTTTTATAATCATTGTCGGAATAATTATAAGCCTTGCAATTATGTGGCCTGGATATGCTTTGTTTTCCGGTTATGAGCCCTTTGTGCTTGGGCTGCCTCTCTCATTCGCCTGGGTAATTTTCTGGGTTATAATCGGGTTCCTGAGTATGCTTTACCTTTACATTTCCGACAATCGGGCTAAAAAGAAGGAGAACTGATGGAGTCGGGAACAATAATCCTGCTTATTGTCGGAGTCTATCTATTGATTTCGTTGCTAACAGGTATCATTCCGTCATTGAGAGTGAAAAATGATGTTACGGGGTACGTCGCCGCTGACCGCAGTATGAATGTACTGATACTCTATTTCGTAATCGGCGCTTCCATTTTTTCATCGTTTGCGTTCCTTGGTGGCCCGGGCTGGGCATATACACGCGGTGCATCAGCATTTTATATTATTGCTTATGGGATTATCGGGATTATCCCCCTTTACTTCTTTGGCCCGAAAGCATGGCGATTAGGAAAAAAATACGGTTATGTGACACAGGCTGAGCTATTGGCTGACCGATTCGACAGTAAGTTTATATCTGTACTGCTGGCATTTCTCAGCGTGGTTGTGTTTATTCCTTACCTGACTATTCAGATGAGAGGAGCCGGTTTTGTGCTTAATGTAATTAGTGAAGGTATGATACCCGAATGGATTGGCGCAGGCGTGACTTATCTTGTGGTTTTGGTATATGTTTATTTCAGCGGGGTTTTAGGTGTGGGATGGTCGAATGCCTTTCAGGGTATGATTATGATGATTCTGGCCTGGGTTCTGGGCATTTACCTGCCGAATGCACTTTATGGGGGAATTGGAAATATGTTCGACGCAATAATTCAGGCCGGACACGCCGAAATGCTTATAGCTCCCGGCTTAACTGCCACCGGAGACCCCTGGCATTGGTGGGGATTCAGTTCCGCCGTATTTGTATCTGCTGTAGGATTTTCTGTATGGCCGCATTTTTTCATGCGCAGCTATGCGGCAAAAAGTCCACGCGCTTTGAGACTCAGCCTGGTACTTTATCCTACTTTTTTGATTTTTCTCGTCCCCATTCTGCTGATTGGATTTTCAGCTATAGTGGCCTTTCCCGGGGTTACCCCCGCCGACAGTATTTTGCCTCACGTACTTATGCAGCTTGAACTTCCGGCGATTGTTATCGGCTTATTCTGCGCGGGTGCTCTGGCGGCATCCATGTCTTCGGGTGATGCCATTTTACACTCCGCGGCTTCTATTGGTGTTCGAGACGGCATCTCCAAAATCCTCAAAAATCCCCTTAAAGATTCCTCTGAACGAACGTTAATTCAAATCTCGGTACTTGTAATCGGCTTCATAAGTTATTTATTCGCAGTTGTTATTGATGTATCGCTTGTCGCTTTACTGCTGGGTTCGTACGGCGGTGTCGCTCAGATTTTCCCCATCATATTTGCCATGTTTTACTGGAAACGAGTGACAAAGGCAGGTGCTGTATCAGCTTTACTGGCTGGTATTCTTGTGAATACGTTCTTTTTGATATATCCTGAGTTGAAACCAGTGCCTGTTCATGAAGGAGTTTTTGGGCTCTTTGCTAACACAATAGTACTCATCGTTGTAAGCCTTGGCACTAAGCCAGATAACCCGGAAAAGGTCAGGAAGTTTATGGATGTCTGATTATACTTGGTTACGTTACTTCAGCCAATTCTTCATATATTTTTCAGAACTTCTGCTTACCTTTCATAAAACTAAAAACGGATACTTAGAGGTACCGATTTTTCGGTGTTAGCTTAATTCAGAGATTTAAATTTATATTATTTTCTGTGCTAATATTCACCGCCTCAGGCATTTTAATCAACAAAAATTATTACAAATAATGGAAGATATTTCAGATAAACGATTTAAGGTTGTTATTGTAGGAAGCGGCCCGGCCGGTTTAACGGCAGCACTGTACGCAGCAAGAGCAGATTTAAGCCCCCTGGTACTCGAAGGCCCCGAACCGGGCGGACAATTAACCACAACAACCGATGTCGAAAATTTCCCGGGATATCCCGAGGGAGTTTTAGGCCCGAAAATGATGGAAGATTTCAAAGCACAGGCGGCCCGATTCGGAGCTGATGTGCGATATGGCACTGTTGAAAACATCGATTTCTCAAAACGCCCGTTCAAACTCAATGTAGATGATGAATATGATGTTTTTGCCGATTCCATCATCGTATCTACAGGTGCATCCGCAAAATGGCTCGGACTGCCAAGTGAACAGCGCCTGCGTGGTCGTGGGGTAACCGCATGCGCTACATGCGATGGTGCTTTTTTCAGAAACCAACACGTAATCGTTATCGGCGGTGGTGATACAGCCATGGAAGAAGCGACTTTCCTTACGCGTTATGCAAGTAAAGTTACCATCATACACCGCCGAGATGAATTCAGAGCTTCTAAAGCCATGCAGAATCGTGTATTTGGCAACGAAAAAATTGAGATTATGTGGGATAGCACACTCGAGGAAGTACTCGGTGAACAGGTTGTTGATGGCGTAAAAATAAAGAACGTTAAAAACGGCGAAATCACAACCCTGAGTGATGTTACAGGCGTTTTCCTTGCAATCGGCCATAAGCCGAATACCGATTTATTCAAAGATGTGTTGAAGATGGATGATGTTGGCTATATCATAACCGATGGAAAGTCAACTCACACCAATATGGAGGGCATTTTTGCCTGTGGCGATGCTCAGGATTCTGTTTACCGTCAGGCTGTAACCGCTGCCGGAACCGGCTGTATGGCCGCTATGGATGCAGAAAGATGGCTTGAGTCGCAACACGAAGCATAAGTTTTTCAGAATTCTAAACTGTTATTCGGATATTTAATCCGAATCTTGTTATCTTACTGAAATTCAAAAAAACAGATCCACATGGGAAAAATTGGAATTATCAAGGAGTTCTGGGAATTCCTTAAAGTAAGAAAGAAATTCTGGCTTATGCCTATCGTTTTTGTACTTCTGTTGCTTGGCCTTCTCATTGTTGTAACAAGCAACACGGCTTTGGCTCCATTTATTTATGCATTATTTTAAATCAGTCATCGCCTTGAAGCACTATCAAAATCACATAAAATCCGACACTCATAAAAGGGCTGTCGGATTTTTTTTGCCTACGAAACCCTAAGTAAACAAATTCATGCTTGAAGAACCCCGAAACGCCTGGATTGCACTCGAAGACGGAACTATACAACAAGGTATACTATTAGGAGCTCATGGTACAACCGGCGGTGAACTCTGCTTCAATACCTCAATGACCGGGTATCAGGAAATTTTCACTGATCCAAGTTACTATGGACAGTTGATGATGATGACCTATCCGCATATAGGAAACTATGGAGTGTCGGGCAGAGACGACGAAGCTCGACACCCCATGGTTGCAGGGGTAATCGTAAAATCATACTCCCGCGATTACAGTAATCCAAATGCAGATTCAAGCCTTGATGAATATCTTCAGAGACATAAAATCACTGGAGTTACAGGCATAGATACCCGAACATTGGTTCGGCACATCAGAACCAAAGGTGTTATGAACGCGGTGGTATCGAGTGAAATATCAGATCCCGAAAAACTTGTAGAAAAGGCCAAAAGTTGGGCAGAAATGGAGGGCCTGGAACTTGCAAGCCGGGCAACGCGTGCCGAAGCACAGACCATTTCATCTGATGGCTCCACAAAAGTAGCCGTAATCGATTACGGAATAAAACAAAGTATTCTAAATAATTTTGTTTTAAGGGGATGTACACTACGCATCTTCCCGGCAAAAAGCAGTTTTGAGGAAATCAACGAGTGGAATCCGGATGGTTTTTTCCTCTCTAACGGCCCTGGCGATCCAAGAGCTGTTACGTATACATTTGATACCGTTAAACAGATAATGAAGGATGGCAGGCCGGTTTTCGGTATTTGTATGGGACATCAGTTAATGGCATTATCCCAAGGCCTGAATGTGAAAAAAATGTTTGTCGGCCATCGCGGAGCAAATCAACCCGTAAAAAATCTGGATACAGGGTTGGTAGAAATTACCACTCAAAATCATGGTTTTACGGTAGATGATGCCGGACTGAGTTCTGATATTGCAGAAATCAGCCATATTAATCTAAATGACGAAACTATTGAGGGAATCCGCTTCACAAACGCGAATGCATTTAGCGTGCAATACCATCCCGAAGCATCTCCCGGGCCGCATGATTCCGCCTACTTGTTTGACAATTTTATCTACCTGATACACAAATCCTAAGCCACAAATTTAAAATGCCAAAACGCGAAGACATACGTTCAATATTGCTGATAGGTTCAGGCCCGATAATCATCGGGCAGGCCTGCGAATTCGATTACTCTGGCACGCAGGCTTGCCGGTCACTCAAGGAAGAAGGATATCGGGTTATCTTGATCAATTCGAATCCCGCTACCATCATGACCGACCCCATGATGGCGGATGCAATTTATCTGAAACCGCTCACTGTTGAATCTATTCGTGAAATCGTGGCCATAGAAAAACCGGATGCTGTAATCCCGACAATGGGTGGCCAAACAGCTTTGAATCTGGCTCGCGATTTACATCATCAGGGATTTTGGGAGAAGAATAACATCGAAATAATCGGCGTGGATATTGATGCCATTGACATTACGGAAGATCGGCAGCAATTCAGAGATTTGATGGAATCCATTGGTATTGATCAATGCCGAAGCAAAGTGGCGAAATCAATGCTCGATGCTAAAGAAGTTACGCTTGAATTAGGGGGATTACCTGTTGTAATCCGTCCTTCTTTCACACTCGGCGGCATGGGTGGTGGTATTGTCTGGACGCAAGATGAGTTTGAAAGAAAAGTTTTAAGGGGACTTGAGCTAAGCCCGGTCCATGAAATTCTTATTGAGGAGTGTATTTTTGGATGGAAGGAATTTGAGCTGGAATTATTACGTGATTCCAACGACAATGTGGTAATCATTTGTTCCATTGAAAATATGGATCCAATGGGTGTACATACCGGTGATTCCGTGACTGTAGCTCCATCACAAACACTGCCCGATAAACTTTTCCAAAAATTGCGCGATGCAGCCATAAAAATGATGCGCTCTATCGGTAATTTCGCCGGTGGGTGTAACGTGCAATTTGCCGTGAAGCCTGAAACTGACCGGATTGTGGCTATAGAAATTAACCCGAGAGTAAGCCGTTCATCTGCTTTGGCTTCTAAAGCTACAGGATACCCTATTGCAAAAATAGCCGCTAAATTGGCTGTTGGCTATAATCTCGATGAACTAAAAAATCAAATTACCGGAACGACCTCTGCTTGTTTTGAACCTACATTAGATTATGTGGTGGTAAAAATCCCACGTTTCAATTTCGATAAATTTCCCGGTTCCGATGAAGAGCTGAGCACTCAAATGAAGGCCGTGGGCGAGGTAATGGCTATTGGCCGTACATTTCCCGAAGCACTGAACAAAGCCTGGCAAAGTATGGAAACCGGACATTCAGGCCTTGGAGCGGATGGATTTGAAGAATATGACAGGAAAACGGTAAGAGAACGCCTGTTAAAACCGTACTGGGATCGGTCTATGCAAATCAGGCATGCGTTTAAGCTTGGCGCCTCGGTTGAAGAAATCCATGATGTTACAAAAGTGGATCATTGGTTTTTACAGCAAATCCGCTATATGGTTAGTCTCGAGAACAGAACAGAGGGACAATCCCTGAAAAGCATCACAAAAGAAGATTTATTGGAGCTAAAGCAGGCGGGTTATTCAGACAAACAAATTGCATGGCTTCTGAGCAGAAGCGGAGATCACACCGATGAAGATGAAGTACGAAAATTCAGGCTTGGCCTCGGTATTCGTTCTGTTTTTCGAATCGTTGATACGTGCGGTGGAGAATTTCCAGCTGAAACCCCTTACTATTACTCGACTTATGAATTTGAAAACGAAAGTATTTCAAGTGATAAGAAAAAAATTGTGATTTTGGGAAGCGGGCCGAACCGTATCGGGCAGGGAATTGAGTTCGATTATAGCTGTGTGCATGCGGTTCTCGCAGCTAAAGAAATGGGATACGAAACCATTATGATCAACTGCAACCCCGAAACAGTATCAACTGATTTTGATATTGCCGACAAACTGTATTTCGAGCCTGTTTTCTGGGAAAAAGTGTTGGATATTTGGGAACATGAAAAGCCTGAAGGCGTGATTTTACAGGTAGGTGGGCAAACAGCTCTTAAACTGGCGAAGAATTTCCACAAGCATGGTATGAAAATATTCGGAACACCATTTGAGATGATGGACCTTGCTGAAGACAGGGGGAAATTCTCAAAAGTGCTGGAAGAACTCGATATTCCATTCCCGGAATATGGAACTGCCTTTACGTTTGACGAAGCCAAAATAGTTGCCGAGAAAATCGGATATCCAGTTCTTATTCGGCCAAGTTACGTATTAGGGGGACAAGGAATGCGGATTGCCATAAAAGAAGACGAACTTGAAGAATATGTAGCATCAATATTAAAAACTCATCCCGAAAATGCTTTTTTAATTGACCATTATCTTGAAGGAGCCATCGAAGTCGATTTTGATTCTGTATATGACGGAAAACAGCTGCATGAAGCAGGAATCATGCAGCATCTTGAACCTGCCGGTGTCCACTCCGGAGACTCTACTGCTGTACTCCCTCCCTACTCCCTAAGCGAAAATGTGTTGAATACAATGAGAGAGTATCAGCTGAAAATTGCAAAAGCGTTGAAAGTCTGTGGTTTCGTAAACGTGCAATACGCTGTAAAAGACGAAAAAGTCTATGTACTTGAATCTAATCCCCGGGCAACAAGAACGATTCCATTTATTGCCAAAGCGGCCGGTAGACCTGATGCCAAGATTGGTGTTAAAGTAATGCTTGGCAAAAAACTAAAGGAATTTGATTTAAAAAGTAATTTGAAGCACTACGCGATAAAGGAGCCTGTATTCCCGTTCGATAAATTCCCGGAGGTAAAGAAGGAACTTGGCCCTGAGATGAAGTCAACCGGTGAGACCATATACTTCCTTGAAGATTTCAATGATGAGCATTTCAGAAAGCCTTACGAATTCAAGAATTTGTATTTGAGCAGATAGTAATTTGATGAATTAATATGCTTTTTGATACTGGCGTATTGATTATTCGTTTATCTGTTTATTTGATTATGGGTGCATGCGGTGTAAACGGTGGAGGGTTGAATGGCTTTCGCTGTTGCATGTTGCTTGATGGAAACCTATTCGCTAAAGTCACATCTTGGCCAAGCTAAGCTACTAAGGGAAATACAATAAAATGTCGCAGGCATGGCATGTATTTTAGTAGCGTCGGGACCCATCTCGGTGTTGGCTGTGTTCCATACATAGCGCCGAGTACTGCAGGTCCGTGTGATGTTATTGCCTTAAGGTGCTGCGTGTGCTCATCCAAACATATCGACGCTCATAAACAACTAAGCTTCTAAACTTCTAAACACCCAAAGGGTGTATAAC
>SLDG01000066.1 GCA_007125355.1 Balneolales bacterium
AACTTCTATGACCCCATTTTAGAAAAGTCGCATTTATTCCTGAACAAAAATCGTGGCCGTGAAAGTGCAGATATCATAAAGCATATTTTCAGGCAAATGAACATGTACAGTAAGTACAACGATTACTACAATTTTGTGTACTATGTGATGAGAAAAAAGGACTTATAGAGGCGAGTTGAGCAGTAGCAATCAAAGCGGAGCAGGAGGTACTGCTCCGCTTTTTTAATGATTCAAATATATAGCGGTTCAGAATTAATCCTTACTTAAGTCACGTAAAGTGCCGGCAATAACACGAACACCTTTTTCAATTTGATCAGGTGAAGCATACTCCTCAGGACGATGACTGTACCCTTTATAACACGGTACAAATAACATGGCAGAGGGTACTATATGTGCCATAAACAAACAATCGTGGTAAGCCCTGCTTATCATCCGTTTTGATGTAATCCCCATTTCATTAGCTTGTTCTTCGAGCTTGTCAATAAGTTCATCGGAGCACTGAGCTGGATAATCTTTATTTATCAGGGTACATTTGCCACGAACTCCTCTGCGCTCACAGATTTCGGCAACACGGGTTTCAAGTGTTTCCAGGATAGCGTCGCGACGATCAGCGTAAACATCTCGAATATCAACAGCAAGAAACGTATTCCGGGGAATGCTGTTAACTGCACCGGGCCCGTTATTGAAAATTCCTACTGTCGCTACGGTGTCTTCTCCACCAAGCTCAGAGGTCAGGCTCTCGATTAAAAGGGTGATTTCGGCTCCGGCACAAGCGGTGTCGTTGCGTTCAGGCATTAACACAGCTCCGGCATGACCCCCATCGCCTTCAAGAGTAATGTGTATGGTGCTTGGTGCAGCAATTGATGTTACAATACCTACATCCGTACCTTCTTCTTCCAGAATTGGTCCTTGTTCAGTATGGAGTTCAAGAAAATAGCTGTAATGACCCGGTTTGAGTTTAACGGAACTCAAATCGCCACTGAAACCTGCATTTTTTCTGATGGTATCGAAGTCTAAACCATCATCATCGGTCAGTTCACATGCTGTTTTTGGATCCAACGAGCCTTCGAGCATCCGGCTTCCTACGCATCCGAGTTTAAAACGAGTAGGTTCTTCAGAAGTAAATGCAAGAATTTCAATACTTCTTTTGGGTGTGTAACCTGTTTTTTTGAGAGAGCGAATAGCCTCAAGTGCACCTAAAATTCCAACAGTGCCATCGTACTGTCCTGCAAGCGGCAAAGCATCGAAATGGGAGCCGGTTGCGATTGCCGGTAACTCCGGATTTTCCCCCTCCCAGCGGGCAAAAATATTTCCGATGGCATCTACTCGTACGCTGAGCCCGGCTTCTTCAAAAAGAGAAATAAGATAAGCCCGCGCCTCTATATCCTTTGGAGTATAAAGAATTCGGGTTACGGCGGGAAGCTCGGCATCTGAAAATGTGGCGAGTTTTTTTAGTTCATCCGAAACTCGTTCTTTATCAATTTGAATTTCGATGTCTTTTTCTAATAGTTGTACTGAAGCTAATTCAGGTTCATGATCAAAATTGAATTTCATATCTGCGCTTTTTGGTTAATTAATTAGTTAGTTGGACAGATTAATAAAGATAATATTTTTAATAAAATCAATTAAAATTCCTAATTAAATAAACTAAAAATAGCTCACAAGCTAAAAAAGCGCTTTTTAAGCTAAGGATATTTTGGTGGTTGGAATAAAGAAAGTGCAAGAGCCCGAATTTAGGGGGGAGGTAATTGGTGGGGATTAAAAAAATGAACTCACGCAATAAACTAATCTGCGCACATAAGCGAAATCCGCGTGAAGCCCTGAAAACCCACTGTCATTTCGAACACAATTCTGGTAAAAGCAAGTTGCCAAATTACTGATATAGATCTTGCTATGGATAAGCATGCGAGAGAAATCTCCCAAGTCTGATTTGCCAAAAGCCGTGCCATGAACTCCCTTGGGAGATTTCTCGGGTATGCATTGTCTAATAAATTGAGGATACTGTATACCTACAGCAGTAACTTTTCTTAAAAACCTACCCTCGAAATGATAGTTTCAGACTTTTTAGCTATTATCCTCCACAACTATCAAAAAAGGGATATTTTTCATATCCCTTAAAATAAATTAGAATGGCTTATTCCGGTATTACAATCCCGCTCCGCGTTCGCGTACGCCTTTGTTGCGGTCTGTGAAGGCGACGAAATTTTTTAGGAGAGATTCAAGTAACTCTTCAGTCATTTTATCCTCAAAACCTTCGGTAGGGGAAAACTGCTTGCCTACACGCTGTATGAATACCCGCTCAGGGAAGAGATAAGCATTTCTGTAATTACAAATCATCTGCATTTGCTCAACGGCACGTAGCGCGCCAAAAGAACCGGATGCTTCTCCGATAAAAGCGATAGGAAGTTTTTCGAATGCCTTTGGAAACGGAAGGTAATCGATAAATAATTTTAGAATCCCCGGAAACCCACCATTGTATTCAGGAATAATCATAATTAAACCGTCGCAATCTAAAACCCTCTTATTATATTCTTCTACGCTGGAGATACTTTCGCCATAACGTCCGCCTGCGACATCTTTAACGGGGAAGTCTCGCATCGAAATAATTTCTGACTGTGCACCGTAGCCTTTTAATTTAGGGAAAATATATTCTGCAATTTTCAGAGCATTTGAGTCAGGGCGGTCTGTTCCGCTTAATATTTTAATTTTATTCATGATAAAGCTGTGAAATAATTTTATTGAGTAAGTATAAATTCTGTTTTAACCGGTAACCTGATCCCAAAATGGTCATTTTTTTTCATTCCCACGGAAATCAAGCACCACTGTATTTTAGATAATGCCGAAACAAGCATGTTCGGGTAATCATTCGTTTTATCTTCAAAATTAAAATAAAGTTCTTCGCCTATTTTATTATCAGGCAGCGAAATACAGCGTAAACCGGAATTAATGCATCTGTTACTATTTTTTTCAACTTCTTTGGTGGGGTTGCTATATATTCGGTGATGCATTTTCGAAGATAGCCATCATTACAATAGAAAAAGCTGTGTCTTCGAAGTTCAAACTCCCCATTAATTCTATCAACTAATTTAAAAGTGTGATGAAAAAATATTTTAGTCTGTTCGTTTTTTCCTTTTTATTGATTTTCACAGCTGCCAAAGCGCAGGATCATTCGGCTGTTGTTGAACAAATAGTTTATCATGCTACTGAGCATTCTCAACTCGAACCGTTGGCGCATTACATGATGGATGTAATCGGTCCTAGACTGGTTGGTACACCACAAATGCAGCACGCCCACGATTGGGCTGTAGAGCAATTTGCTGAATGGGGTATTGAAGCCCGTAATGAACAGTTTGGCGAATGGCGCGGATGGGAACGCGGCATCACACATGTAGATATGATATCGCCACGGGTTGTTACGCTCGAAGCCATGCAACTGGCATGGAGCCCGACCACGCCCGAAGGTGGTGTTGAGGCCGGAATTGTAATCATCCCCGAAGTAGATAGCCCTGAAGCTTTTGAAGAATGGCTGTCTAATGTAGAAGGAAAATTTGTAATGATTTCCATGCATCAGCCAACGGGACGCCCGAATTATAACTGGGAAGAGTATGCTACAGAAGAATTCTACCAAAAAATGCTGCAAGAAAGAGAAAAACAAACAGAGGCATGGCGCGATAGAATCCGGAATACAGGCCATAACCAACGTACACTTCCACAAGCACTCGAAGAAGCCGGTGCAGTTGGGATTTTAGTCTCTGGCTGGAGCAACGGTTTTGGCGTAAACCGTATTTTTGGGGCTAATACCAACACCATCCCCACAATTGATATTCTTCTCGAAGATTATGGTATGCTTTATCGGTTGGTTGAAAACGGCCACGACCCTGTAATACGCGCTGTTGTAGAATCGGTTGATCACGGCGTAGTTGAAACTTTCAACACCATTGCTGAAATCCCCGGAACAGAAAAACCGGATGAATACATCATATTATCTGCGCATTTTGATTCCTGGGATGGCGGAACCGGAGCAACTGATAATGGAACAGGTTCTGTAACAATGATGGAAGTTGCAAGAATTCTTCAGGAAGTCTATCCAAATCCTAAAAGAACCATACTTGTCGGTTTGTGGGGAAGCGAAGAACAGGGATTAAATGGTTCCCGGGCCTTTGTAGAAGATAATCCTGAAATCGTAGATGGCTTACAGGCATTGTTTAATCAGGATAACGGTACCGGACGCGTGGTGAATATTGGCGGACAAGGTTTTTTGCATTCATATGAGTTTATTACCCGTTGGTTGTCTGCGGTACCTCAGGATGTTCGCAGGCATATCGAAACTGATTTTCCGGGTATGCCAAGCGGGGGCGGTACAGACCATGCTTCATTTGTAACTGCCGGAGCACCCGGATTCAGCCTGCGATCACTTAGCTGGTCGTATTGGAATTACACCTGGCATACGAATCGCGATACGTATGATAAAATCGTATTCGATGATCTTCTGAACAATGTAATTCTAATTGCTACTTTAGCGTACATGGCAAGCGAAGACCCGCAAACGTTTCCAAGAGACAAGCGCGTAATGCCTGTTAACCCAAGAACCGGTGAGCAAATGGAATGGCCGGCACAACGTGCGCCAAACAGGAGAGGTGGACTTTAATTTTGATAACTTTATAGTGAACCACTAAGTCACAAAGGCTCTAAGTTTAAAAGAACTAAGCTCTTGATTTTAAATAGCTATAAAACCAAAATTCAGCACTATTTTTTAAAAGAATCATTAATTTGATTTGATTCAAAGAGCATAATTGAGAATAGTTCGATGTACTACTAATCACACATAAAACAAAACAATGAAACTCATTTCGATATTTCTGATTCTGTTTATGCACGTTTCGTCTGCAAATGGTGAAGAATTACAAGCGCTTGATGCGTACCATATTTACAACAGTGATGGTGAGCGGACAGATTATGCTTCGCTTTTCAATACGGCAGAAGTTGCGGATATCGTTTTATTCGGCGAGCTTCACAATAATCCTGTAACTCACTGGATCAGGCAAACGCTGGTACAGGACCTCGCCGCTGATACCACTCGTGCGTTAGCTGTCGGACTCGAAATGTTTGAGTCGGATCAGCAGGTAATATTGGATGAGTTTCTAAGCGGGATGATAATGGAGCGGTCGTTTGAGCAGCAGGTCAGGCTTTGGGGTAATTACACGACTGATTACAGGCCCATGGTGCGATTTTTGAAAGGGAAAGAAATCCCGGTTATAGCGACGAACATCCCAAGAAGATATGCTAATGCGGTATACCATAATGGGATGGAAGCTCTGGAAAATGCCGCCGAGAAAATCAGGGATTGGTTCGCTCCCTTGCCAATTACCGTTGATTTAACCTTGCCAGGATATGCCGGAATTCTTGAGGCTGCTCAGGGGCATGGAGGCGACAATCTCCCCATTTCTCAGGCTGTGAAAGATGCTACTATGGCTCACTTCACCATGCAATACATGCGGGAAAATCCTGAAAGCCGATTTTTTCACCTGCACGGAAGCTACCACTCCAATAATTACGAGGGAATTTACTGGTACTTGCGCTATTATGGTGCCGAATCAGAAATCATGACGGTAGCAACAGTAGAAACCGATGATCTGGAAAATTTTGATCCCACTGAAGCACCTAAAGCCGATTTTTTGATTGTAATCCCATCATCTATGATTAAAACGCATTGATTTTTTCGGGGTTTTGGTTCTGTATTCCCCATCGTACCGCGCAGGGGCGCAACTTCTTGCGTTCAATTCTTGCGTCTCTACAGTGTCTGTAACGGAAAAAATCCTGCCAATTAATCCCAATCTCATCCCCGCGAATTTAAAAAATCTGCGTATTTTTGGTCTCAATTTTTAAAACTCTCAATAAACATGACGAACACACAACAGATTCTCAAGACCGTTTACATCGTACTGCTGGTAATGGTGATATTTATGCACATGAACGTATCAGGCATCAAGGTCTTTACGCTATTTTTTGGGATATTTACCTCTGCGAACGGGATTGTTATTTTCCTTAGTGAAATTCTGAACTGGACATGGAATTTCATTTATAATCCACAGTTTATATATATCACAGGCACATTTATTATTCTTTGGTTTGTGGGTTTGCCAATGCTTACACGATATAAATTTATTACGACAAAAAGTACGCCTCTGCTTGCCGTTGTAATTACATTATACATTTTTTTAGGGCTGCGTTTGTTTAATGTGCTTCCCTGATGCAAACTATTCAAAAGGATTAGTGGTTTTGGGTTTTGATGTAATTCAATACAATTTTCTATAAATAAAAAATCAAATGCCGTTTTCCTGGAAACTGAAATCAACGCCACCTCACGACTTTTTCCTTTGTTTGGATGTTGGTTCGTATTTCGACCACGAACATGACCGGACTCTGATCCCTGAGCAGGGGATGCCAAGGCCGCTTTCTCTTCAAAACAGAGATATACTGGTACACATCTTTTTTAATGGTGATCCCGAAAATCCGGTATTCACAATTGAGACTGATGACAGGCCGGATGATGCCGAAATAGAGGAAGCCAACAGAATTCTTGCACGAATTTTAGGCACAGACCTGGATTTGAACCCACTCTATGAGCAGGCATCGAGAGACCCTTTATTGAGTTCCATGTTTACGGAATTGTATGGATTAAAGCGCTTGAGCAGAGCTTCTTTTTTTGAGGATGCCATGAACCGAATTATCATCTCTCAAATCAGCCATAAACCCACAGCCAGGAAAATGGTGTATGGCGTCAGAACAGCACATGGTTCACGTCTCGAAGACAAAACAGGCATGGTTTACGCATGGCCACGGCCATCCCGGCTGATGAATGCCGATCCCCTAAGCCTTAAAGACCACGGGCTTTCGCAAAGAAAGGGCGAATATATTGTAGGTTTAGCACACGAATTGGTTTCAGGAAATTTGACTCTTGATGAAGCCGAAACATTAGCTCCCGTTCAGTTCTACAATCGCATGCTCGAAATAAGAGGCATCGGCCCCACAACCGCACAGGATTTAATGATGTTCAGAAACCGTCCTGATGCAGTTTTCCCATCCAATACTGATAAAGGCGCCGAAAAAGGCATTCGGAAATGGATTGCACTCTCTTACGGCGAAGACCCGGATTCTATGGATGAAAAAGAATTCAAACACCTGATCCGCAGATGGAGGGGATACGAGGGCCTGGCGCTTGAACATCTGTATGTCCATTGGATTTTGAAAGAAAAAAAGAAAAAAATGGATGTATGATTCAATTCAGAATGTTTGAATTCAGAATGTAGAATGTTGTTTACACCACCCGCCGAAAGGCAAAATCTTGCGTCCTCGGTGATGTTGGGCACAATTATTTTTTGTCCCCCGGCCGAAACGCAAAATCTTGCGTCTCTACAATAATGGATACGAATAAACCATGAGATATCCGCAAAATTTCCTCCAAAACCACCCTAATTATCGTTGTATAAAAAATAAAAAAACCTTATTTTATGAATCTTGCTTAAAATGCAATGCGAGAGTGGTGAAATTGGTATACACGCTAGATTTAGGATCTAGTGCCGCAAGGCTTGGGGGTTCGAGTCCCCCCTCTCGTACTAAATATTTCAGTACATACATTATTCAAAAAAATCCCATCCTTACGTGAATATTTCGGTTGAAAACCTTACCAGTGTAGATAAAAAAATTACTATAGAAGCCGACAACACTGACCTTGCTCCAAAAATTGATAAAGCGCTTCGGGAATACAGAAAAACAATGAATTTGCCAGGTTTCAGACAAGGCAAAGCACCAATGGGGCTTGTCCGCAAACGAATTGGTAAAGAAGTTGAAGCAGAGCAAATCGATAAATTTATTCAGGATGTTTATCAAAAAGACATTGCTCCAGAACATAAACCGGTTGGCGAACCACAAATTGACAAACTCGATTTCAATAACGGTAAATTACTTGTAGAAATCAATATTGGTGTTCAACCTGAGATTGAGTTGATTGATCTGAAGTCTATCAGCATAGATAAACTCGTTCATGATGTAACCGATGATGAAGTTGAGTTGGAGTATCAGGCTTCAATAAGACGCCACAGTGAGTGGGAAGAATTTGAAGAAGCTGCCAATGAAGATTCGAAAGTGACCGTTGATGTGGTCAGGTTAGACAAAGACGGGAAAGAAACCGAAGATAAAGACAACGATCTTCTGCTCGACTTAAAAAACGATCAAAACAAAGAGTACGCTGATGCGCTCGTCGGTAAGAAAAAAGGCGATGAAGCAGAAATTAAAGTTGATGAAGACGGCGAAAAAGTAACATATAAAGCCAGCGTAAAAAAAGTTGAGAATCAAAAAATGCCGGAGCTGAATGAAGAATTTTTCAAAAATATTAGCAGAGGCTCGGCGACAGACGAAGACAGCTTTAGAACATTTTTGAAGAGCCAGATTCAAAACTATTTCGATCAGACTTCCGATGATTTGTTAAATGATAAAATCGCCGGTGAAGTTATTGAAAAGCATGATTTTGAAATCCCCAAAAATATCTATAATGATATACTGAATACCAGAATCAGTAATATCATGCGCGAAAACGACAACGAATTACCGGAAGACTTCAATAAGGAAGCCTACGAAGAAGAAAATCGTGAAGGCATCATAAAAGAGGGGAAATGGTCGTTTTTGGTGATGAAACTCATGGAGAAATATCCCGAAACTGAAATCACTCCTGAGGATGTAGATAATTTCTTTCAGGTTGAAGCTGCAAAAATGGGGCTTCCGGCAGAGATGCTGAAAAACTTTTACGCTTCACAAAGTGATCAGCTTGAAAACTTGAGAATGAGAATAAGAACGAATAAATTATTCGGTAAGTTATCTGAAGAAGTATCAGTAGTTGAACTTTCTAAAGAAGACTACGAGAAAAAATACAGCAAAAAGAAAAACTGAATTTTATAAAGTCACATTATGACCATACCTAAACAGCCGATTTTCGATGCAGCTTCCATGAACGGCGCTGAGCATGTGCAAAGCAACCTCATTCCCATGGTTATTGAAACCACAAGCAGGGGCGAGAGGGCCTACGATATTTATTCAAGGCTGCTGAAAGACAGAATTATTATTCTCGGGACACCAATTAATGATGCCATAGCTGCAAATATTGTAGCTCAGATACTTTTTCTGGAATCTGAAGATCCTGAAAAAGACATCAACCTGTACATAAATAGTCCGGGTGGTGTGGTTTCCTCAGGTATGGCCATTTATGATACCATGCAGTATGTGCGTTGCGATGTTGCGACTAC
>SLDG01000038.1 GCA_007125355.1 Balneolales bacterium
AAACTATAAAATACCATGATGTTTAAAAATACAATACTTATGAGTTTGGTAATCTTGATTTCATTCTCTTTAAGCATGCAGGCTGTTGCCCAGCAAGCAGGAGATGACTCAAGCTTTTCATTTACTAACGATGTTAAAACATTTGAGCAGAATTTCAACGATTACAGAGGTACTGCTGCGACTCTACCAGCATTTATGATGGTAACATGGGATGACCGAATCGACGACCCGTTTACCGGTGTTGGCGACTATGACACCAGCGACCCTGAAACTTCTTACGGTGGTTTTGCTGCCTATACTTCAGGCAGTGGGGACTACTCATTCGGAATTCGTGAACGCGAGCCTGTTGATTTAAGAAATGCCAGATTGTTCTTCAGCTTCACAAATAACACAGATGAACCCATTAGTGTTTTTGAAGTTAGCTATGATGTAGAAGCCTGGTTTATCGGCGATCGTCGTAACAGACTGCGTTTGAAGTTTGATACTGAGATTGAATCTGAAACCAGAGATACTTTTGAAGAAGATATATTTTCAACTGACAATCCATCATCAGAACAAACTCCGGGCACAAAAGTAAACGGTGCGCTTGAAGAGAATAGAGTAAACGTAAGTGGTTTGGTGGATATCACCACACTTGTTAAAGACGATGATACAGGCGAAACATTCGAACCTCTTCAACCGGGGGAAACTGCATATTTCCGCTGGCAGTTTTCTAATACAGACGGCGATGGTGGGTCGCTACGTTCAGGCCTTGCTATCAACAATCTTGTGATATCTGTATTTGATGGTGATACATCAATCGAAACCGGAACGGGACTCCCGGAGAGTTTTGTGCTTCGCCAGAATTACCCAAATCCGTTTAATCCGGTGACACAAATTAGTTTCACACTTCCGCAAACTACAGATATTTCGCTGAATGTGTACAATATTCAGGGGCAGCGAGTTGCAACATTAGCGCAGGGCACTACTCAGGCAGGAACGCATCATATTTCTTTTGATGCTTCAAATCTTGCAAGTGGTGTTTATGTTTATCGCTTGCAGGCCGGAAATGAAGTGCGCGTAAAGAAAATGACGCTTATCAAATAAGAGTTTTATAGTAAGCGCAAATTTCAAAAGCCCTGTGAATCATTAGGTTTTACAGGGCTTTTGATTTATTTTGGCAATTGTGTCCAAAATAAATTCAGAATAGCGCTAAAAGTTGTTGATGTCCAAGACCTTGAAGGTTTTTGAAACCTTCAAGGTCTCCCTTAGAAGTAGATATTAAGCTACTATTGGAGATTCCAAGTCAAAGATTTTAATAACAATAATTACTTTTACTGGACAGTACTGTTTTTTGGGATACTCACCCATTACCATTAAAGACAGCTTCTCCGGCAAGTGCTTCTTTGAGAAGGCGTTTATATTGTACATCAGGGATTTCAACACATCCAAACTGTTCAAGATGGTCTGTGTGGAACTGTACATCCCAAAGAGTAAAACCTTGTTTGACCAGTAGTTGGTGACAGAAATACATTGCTGCCTTATGGGCTTCAGGAGCATATTGAAAAACTGATTCCGCAAAAAATGCGCTGCCAAGAGCCAGGCCATACAAGCCACCGACAAGCTCTTCTCCTGACATCACTTCAACAGAATGAGCATAGCCCAGCTCATGTAAATGCTCAAATGTTGCTTTAATTTCCGGGCTTATCCATGTAGAGTCGCGGTCAGCGCAACCGGTTACCACCTCAGAAAAATGTGCGTTTATCTTCATTTCATATCCGGCTGAGCGAAAATACCTGCGAGCACGGCGGCTTACATGAAAAGATTCTATGGGGATAATGCCTCTTTTTTTCGCGGTATAAAAATATAATGGTGAGCCGGGGGTATTGTCATCTGCCATGGGAAAATATCCCGAAGCATAGGCTCTGAAAATTTGTTCAGGTGGGATAATTAAGCGCGTTTTGTCAGCATCAGGCTTCAATGGGTATTCCTTCCCGCTCGAAAGTCAACCTGTATTGTTCTTTGTAAAACGCCCTTAGCTCTTCAATTTTCTCATTCATTTCTTCATCCGTCAGGTTGTCGAATGAAATCGGCGGGAAATAGCGAACTGTAACCTCACCTGATTGTGTAATCATACTCGAACCCGGACAGAGATGGTAAGCGCCATCAATGTAAACAGGAACGATGTCGTAGCCTAAATCACGGGCAATATGAAACGCTCCTTTTTTGAATTGCCCGACAATTTCCCTGTGCTTTCGAGATCCTTCCGGAGCAATTAACAACGATAAATTTCGCCTTTTAACTCTGTCGTAGAGCTTTTGTAATTTTAGGATGGTTTCTTTAGAACGTTTACGATCGATAAAAATCTGTCCTGTTATACGGCCAATTACAAAAAACAGCGGATTGTACTGTAGCTCTTTTTTGGCGACATATCGAACATTTGGCAACTTCATCGAAATAATCGTAAATAAATCGAGTGTGGAACTGTGGTTTGTGATGAAGACAGCCGGCTTATTGGGTTTGTAATGAGACTCATCATAGGTCAGTTTTATCCCCAAAGTAAGTAAAATAATTCTGCCAATGAAAGCTCCGAAATGTTTTATAAGAACGTTCTTCAGCAATCCCAAAGAAAGTATTATTGCAGGAATAACCACAATCATCGTCAAAAAAAATACGATGATCGCAAAGAATGAACCCAGCAGACTCCTTAAATAGGCCGTAACGGAGTAGGCAGGAGAGTAGTTAACGGTAAGTTCCGCAGTGCTCATGATCCCTTAATCGGATGAAAGAAATAATCTGAAATCTCTATCTAAAATAACTACTATTTGTAAATCTAAAAAAGCGACCGTCATTTATTTTATGCCAGGGAGATATGATTTAAGCACATCACAGCCCCTGACACAGCCTAATGTTGCACCTGCGGCGCAGGGGTTAGGGTTTTGTATTTGTTGGATACAAAAGTACTGCTCCTTACGGAGCAAACCTTTTATACATTCAACACCTGAAACCGCCATCAAAAAATCCGCGTAAATCCCCGAAATCAGCGTGCAACCATCCACAAACCCAAAAAACAAATAAAAAGCCAAGCAAATAAACAACTCAGCTAACCCGTAGTAATTACCCCAAATTGTTTACTTCTCAAGCACAGCAGAAATCCTGCCAAAAATTTCTTCTATCGTGCCTGTTCCGTCTATAGATTTGTAGATTCCCTTTTGTTTGTAATAATTCAACACCGGGGATGTCTCATCATTATACACTTCGAGTCGGGTTTTTACTTTTTCAGGAGTATCATCAGAACGGCCTTCCTTACGGCTTAAGATACGTCTCATTAACTCATCTTCAGGAACTTCCAGCGATAGGAAGGAGTGCAATTTTTTCTTGTGTTGCTTCAATAGCGTGTCAAACGCTTCGGCCTGCGGGACGGTACGCGGGAAACCATCCAAAATGTATCCATTTTCAAATTCGGGTTTATCCAATGCTTCTTCAACGAGGTCAACAACAGTATCGTCAGGTACTAATTTGCCCTCATCCATAATAGATTTAACTTTTTTGCCAAGAGGTGTTTGATTTTTAATGGCATTTCTGAACATTTCACCAGTGGAAAGCTGTGGAATATTAAATTTTTTCTGAATCAGTTTTGCCTGAGTACCTTTACCTGCACCCGGAGGTCCGAATAATATTATGCGCATAGCTTGAAAGTTTTGTTAAGAAACCTATACCGGCAACGAACCGGTTGGGTAAGATTAAAATAATTTTGGTTTAAGCGACCATAAAATGTCAGTTAATAATAGCAAACGGTAAAATACGAACATAGCATATTTTTATAAAGTTTAGATGTTAAACTAAATCCAGCTTTTGGCAATGTTGCACTATATCACGATCTTTAAAAGAATTAGCAAATATTGAATTCTGTAAACTTTAAAAGATTTTTGTATGAAGGTAATTGAATTGAATAAGATGATTGCAGCTTCTGACACTACAGATACCTCCACAACGAGTGAAGTTCTTGAAACCGTCCAAATGACATTTTCTGAGAAAATGTGGGCTTTTTGGGAATTTCTCGGCACCACTATTTTTTCTGTAAGCACCACAGATATAACCGTTGGTAGCCTGTTAATGCTCGTCGCCCTGATTGTGTTTTTTACAGTGGGTGCGAAAATAATCAGTAATATCCTTTATCGTCGTGTACTGAAAAGTGTAAAAATGGAGGAATCAACCCGTTATACACTTCAGAGAATCACAAATTATATCATTTTGATTCTTGGTGTATTCTTCTCTTTTCAGTTTATTGGAATTGACCTTAGTGGAATCGCTGTAATTTTTGGTTTACTCTCCGTGGGGATTGGTTTTGGATTACAGAATCTTACCAACAACTTTATTTCAGGTATAATTTTGCTTTTTGAGCGGCCTATTAGTGTGGGTGATCGTGTTTTGGTTAACGAAATTGAAGGGGATGTAAAAGAAATAAACATCCGTTCTACGACCATCATATCTCTGAACAACATTTCAATAATAGTACCAAATGAGAGATTTACTTCCGGCAATGTGGTCAATTATTCGCACGGCGATAAGCGTATCAGAATTGAAATTAATGTTGGTGTGTCTTACAATTCAGATCTTGAACTCGTGCTTGCTACGCTAAAACAAGTAGCTCTGGACAATGAAGATGTTTTAGATGATCCAGAACCAAGGGTTTTCTTCTCGAATTTTGGGGATAGTTCCTGGGATATGGTTTTACGTTGCTGGTTATCAGAGCCCTTTAAGCATGCTATTATAAAGTCTGATTTACGCTGTGAAATTGTAAGGCAATTCAGAAAGAATAATATTGAGATTCCATACCCACAGCGCGATATAAACATGCGAACCCCGATTGAAATGGACACTACTAAAGAAAAAGAAAGTTAATAACGAGAGTTTGAAATGAATACTAAAGACAAAATTGAATTTGCCTGGAAAATTCTACAGCATAATCAGGATATGATTAAGTTTGCAGATTCTAAAGTGCGTTTTTTGCTGATTGTGAGTGGTATTTCTACAAGTTACATTTTAGTGAATCTGGCGGACTTTTTTTCTTTCCCATTCATAAAGCAGTTTATGATTGGTGTTTTTCTGCTTTCATTTTTGTTTTTCCTACTCTTTGCGTTGCTAACTATTGTACCAAGATATTCTACAATCATTCCCAGTAAAATGGTTCCTGATGTTGTTTTCTATCAAAATATTGCAGAACGGACTTCCGCTGAAGATTACATAACAGATTACAGCAAATCTAAAGAAGAGGATATTCTCAGGGATGTACTGAATCAGGTGTATGTCGTTTCAAAAATAGCCAGTGATAAGTTTAAATATAATTTCCGGTCATGGATTTGTCTTGGCATTCAATTAATATCATTTATCATGATAATGACAATTAAAATGTTCTGAACAAGAAACGGCTTTTAAAGCTTTACAAAAACATTCCGGTCCGAGTCGAAATCGACGTCTTTTCTGTCGATGGATAAATCCAGAAAGCCAATTACCTCGCTAAGGCAAAGAAATGTTATTGCAGGTTGCTCAACCTGTGGCAACACCCGTTTTGTGATTTCAAATAAGCTTCCTTCTCCCAATTTAACTGCGTTTACTACTTGTGTATAGCGGACTTCATGGGAATTTAGATGTGCCTCGGCAACTTCACCGGGATTATCAAATGTATTTCCGTGTCCGGGATAGACAGTGCCATCAAGATTTTTCATAAATTCGAGACTGTCGCGCTGCTGGCAAAGAGAGCGGACTCTTTTTGGAGTATCGTGTTCAAAAGTGAGTATGGCGTTGCTTGTTATTTTTTCGAGTAACACATCACCGGAAATTATACTTCCGTTGCTAAAAAAGGCCACGTGCCCCGGAGCGTGCCCCGGCAAGTGATGCACCGTAAATGTATTGTTTCCTGTAGATAATTTTTGTTTATCCTTCACCAGAAAATCCGGTCGAAGATTGTCATAGTAAGACTGATACCAAACCCTTCCGCCGTCCATGGCTTGTATAAGATGCTCAGGTACATGATGCTTTCTGAACCATTCACCAAACCGATCGATAAATTGATTTTTTTGCATATAGCGCAGTTCGGTTTGATGTATACCCACTTTTACACCATGCTCTTTTTGCAACCTTGCGGCTAAACCGGAATGATCCGGATGTGAATGCGTTAGCCAAAGTTGATCAATGTCATCAAAGCTAAAACCGATTTCGTTGAGGTGTTGTTGAAGGCGATTGTAGTCTTTTTCAGTTTTGCACCCACAATCCACTAAAACTTTCATATCATCGTTTATCAAGTAAACGTGTACGTCTCCAACGGGAAATGGAGTGGGCAGAGTGATTTGATGAATTAATGTCGAATCCATATCGGATGATAATCAAAATTTATGAAATTTCAAGTAGTAAAGTTAACGGTGTTAACTTGGTTGGGTTTGTATGTGTGCTCGAAATGACAATATCTGGCACTGAGCTTCCAGCTTCACCCTTTCAGCTTTCAACCCCCATCTCTTAATATCAAAAACTCCCGCACAACCAAACCGAACTGAACACCAATATGAGTTGTTAAACGGTTCACAGTAATGAATTCTATATTTCCTGATATCAACAAAATTCCATTTATCTCAGTATTTTACCATTATGTCAGTATTTACCATTTTGCTTAACGCCAAGAATATGACTTCCATTTTGGGGAAGATGGAACCAGAGTTTGTTCAGGAATTAGAGCAGACAAAGCAAAATAAGGACATTAAAGTCACGTTGACTTCATCCCAAGTGAAAAATCATTTCAAGGCCGCCTGTGAATTTTTGTATGAAATGGCTCAGTTTGATGAAACGCATTTCAGAGTATTGGGCACTGCCGTTTCTGCCCGTAATATATTAGACATCACCGAACGAATTCAGGCCGCGCAGCATGATATGGAAGCGCAGCAACGCGCATCCGGCGATGATCCTGAAGGTTGGGGATATACGATGTTGAATGCGATATCCAGATATTTGCCAAACTCGCCGGAAGAGTGGTTCAGGGGGAAATATTGGTTCCAATTTGGCACATTTGAGCAAAAGGGCGTATGGCGGGTTGATAAAAATCAGATCCGGGCGATTCTGAAGCAACAGGCCGAAGACCTTTTTTTGCATTTATGCCCCTCTTTCGATTTTTCTAAAACCGAAGGGATAATTGAGCGATTGCCCGACCGAATCGACACGAGAGATAATCCGAATTGGACAGTTATGTACACCAAAGAGGTTGATGGGTCGAAGGTGTACGAAAGGGCATGCGGGGTTATTCATAAGCTTAGCAAATCCCCCGAAACAGAAAAAACACAGACTAAAAGCGATGAAAAAAGTGCCCCAAAGAGAAATATCCCTGAAACATCATTCAAGGATATCGGAGGGATTGACGACATCATTGAGCAGGTCAGGGAAGTAGTGGAGTTGCCACTAAAAAATCCCGGATTATTTCGGCACTTGGGCATAAAACCACATAAAGGTGTTATGCTTTACGGTGACCCTGGTTGTGGTAAAACCATGATTGCGAAAGCCATAGCGCATGAAGTAAACGCCCATTTTATTTCGGTGAAAGGCCCCGAGCTTATCAACAAATATTACGGTCAAAGCGAGGAAAACCTTCGAAATTTATTCCTCGAAGCCAGAGAAATGGAACCGGCCATTATTTTCTTTGATGAGATTGATGCCGTGGCACAAAAACGCTCGGGAGCCGATAACCTGCGCATGGATGCGCGTTTTGTGAACCAACTGCTGTCTCTGATGGACGGCATCGAGGAGTTTGGCAGAGTGTGTGTAATAGGGGCTACAAACCGTATTGAACTTATTGACGATGCACTACTACGGCCCGGCCGCTTTGATTACAGGCTGCAGGTTAAACGCCCGAATAAAGAAGGATGTCTCAATATCCTGAATATCACCACCAGGAAAATGCCACTATCGCCGGAAGTAGATAAAAAGCAGCTTAGCGAAAACCTGACGGGATATACCGGCGCTGATATTTCATTCATGGCTCGTGAAGCCGCTTATAACTGTATGCGTCGTAGCCTGAAAAAAAATGGCTCAATAACAACAGAAGACGTGAATTATGAATCTGTTATCATTGAGCCTCAAGATTTTGAGGTTGCATTACGCACCCTCGAAGAGAGTAAAACCAGCAAATAATTGGTTTTTAACCGATTTTAGAACTGAAATTGCATGAGCGCCGCTGCACCGAAGTTGTCGTAATCATCAATTAAGAGGTTTACAGCAAAAGACACAAGGCTTGTTGCCTGATGATTCCAGCCTAAGACCAACAATTCAGAGCCTACAGTGTCTATATCAAAATCGAGATATTCCCAGCGGATAAGTAATTCGCTCTTAGGGTTAACTCTGGCACCCAAGGTGGCAAAAAATCCGGTGATGGTTTCTTCAGCTCCGGCAAATTCAACAGTGTCGAACTTAGTTTGCAGAAATTCTGTGTTCACAAAAAAGACATCGCTGTCAAATTTCAGGTAACCACCATATAGAAGGCGGTCATCTACAGATGTAAGTCCGGTATTTCCGACATTGGCCATACGTGTTTGGTTCAGCATGCCGTTAAAACCGATTTCGAGTGTGTTTGAGCCGGTTTCGAAAGCGTAGCCAACCCTTGCAGTGTACATGAAACGGTTATCGTTTTGGCGGGTAAGGCCGGTACCGTTGTAAATCCCAAATCGATAATTTAAACCATCGTGGTTACCAAGAGCGGTAACACCAATTTCACGGGAATTCATCATTGCCCCGACTTGTCTGGCGCGGTTCATGAAGTCGGTATCACCCGGCCCGGGATCAAGGTCGATACTCAGAAAGGGCTTGAATGCACCGGCCACAATTCTGAACTCAGGCGAAAACATGTATCCCACTTGCGCATCAATAATGCTCACCTGCCGCCTGAAGTCGACCTGAAAACGATAGGTGAAATTGTTATCGACCACTCCTCGCATATCTAAACGGGTTGCTCCAAGGTCGAATGCCCTGCCGCCATTAAATATATCATCCTGAAAAGAGAATACAGCTTCAGATTGGAGCAGAATTCCCACGTTGAATACCTCGCTTTTGAGCCGGTTGGTGAGTTCATCACCCAAAGGTTCATTTTGTTGCGCGAAGGATGCCGGTTGAACAAATAGAATAAATGTAAGAACTAATAGTAAAAAACTTTTCATAGCCAAATTTTTGATTAAAATTGAGTTTATTAAGCATATTAATAAGAGCTTATGTTACTCAATTTCTATTTTGGGTTCAAAAAGAATTTCGGTTTTAATCGAATTGGATATTAAG
>SLDG01000092.1 GCA_007125355.1 Balneolales bacterium
CATCCCATATTTACGCTAATTCAGCAAACCGGCAATGTTTCTGAACTCGACATGCGACAAGCATTCAATCTCGGAATCGGACTCATAGCCGTTGTATCTCCTGAAGCGAAAGATAAAGTGGTAAAAGTCCTGAAAAACCTAAACGAACCCTACCACGAAATTGGTAACGTTTCTGGCTTACAGCATCATCAAAATTGAGCCCGCTCCGAAAAGTTAATTATGAAGCCTGCCTGCCGATGCAGTCAGGCAGGCCTGTCTTGCCGATGCAGTCAGGCAGGCCTGTCTTGCCGATGCAGTCAGGCAGGCACAAAGACACGAAGGCACGAAGTTTCGCTTCGCGGGAATCGCTATCGCCTGCCTGCTGCAGGCAGGCTCGGTGCACAAAGGTAAGTTATTGTTTTTATGTTTCATAAAATTAACTCTTAGAGAGTTAATTTGATACTTTTTGATTAATCAGAGCGCACTCAATAATCAATTTCTTACCGTCTCCATCCGTCCAATGAGGACATCCAGGTCAGAGAGTGATTTCTTTAGCATCATCGCGGTTTTGTAACCGGCTCTTGAATAGTAGGGATCATAAAGGGTTCTATCGGCATCTTTAAGGCGATCGTAATTCAGAGAAAGTCCGTGTTTCTTAAGCACAGGTTCAATGGTCTCAGCTCTTGATATTACTGATAAAATGGTGGTTTTGTATGCGTATTCGCAGACTTCCCGGCGGGATGAAAAGCTAAATATATTTGTGAAGAACATTCGGTAGTCGGTTGGCAGGGGTTCAAAAACCAACAGGTCTCTGCCCGCATATTCCTGCTTATATCTGTTAATACCGACATTCATTCGAGAGTGAATCATCGTGCGGAATGTCTGTGACAAGACGGCAGGTAATCCCCTTTCGATGAGTACATCCGTGAGTTCATCGCTATCAGGATCAGCATCAGCCAAAGCTTCGAATGGTACAATGGGATTTATGCAGAAAACCAAATCAGAGCCTTCGTCTAATGCTACGCTCGCATGCACGGTTCGGTTGGCTACGCCGTCGATATAATGTCGTGACCCGATTTTAACAGGCATATAAATAGCAGGCAGCGCTGTACTTGCCTGAACGGCACTTGCTATGGGAACATCGCTCATATCCCCGCTACCAAAAACAACACTTTTACTCGAATCGAGGTCACTTGCCACAATGCGCAACTTGCTTTTCAGCTCACTGAATGAATTTGTTCTGCCAGGAAAAGCGAAGTTTTTTTCGAGATAATCTTTGATTGGCGTATTGTCGAAAAGTCCGACGGGTAGCAATTCCGTGAAACGCGCAAGTGAGCCGCCGATGCTCATATCGCCGGGTTTTTTAATTTGATCCCACAAAATGGAGGAAATAGTAAATGGGATTTTACCGGCTTTGCTAAAATATTCTCTGAATGCCGGTGCAAAAAATGTTCCCGGCGTGATAGGGTGGACATCCGTCTGTTGTGAAAGTATAGCCAAGCTCATTGATTTCGGGGAAATCCCGTTGGCAAGGCAAGATGTAATGAGCGCACCAGCGCTAACGCCCACATAGGCGTGTATGTTGCAGAAATCGAGTCCGTCTATAGCTTCCTCAAGGGCGCAAAGTGCCCCGATTTCATAAACGGCACCTTCAATTCCGCCACCCGCGCAGGCAAGTCCTATTTTCATATTCAATTTAGTTTGTTCAAAAGCGCTTTTCTAAAATTGTGCACAAAAGAATTTAATCAGAGAAGATGAGAATATCATATTTAATTTCGCAGGATTTTTTTGATGTGCTGGGATAGTGTTTAATCGTGAATCTGTATATTTGAGTCTGGTCCGATTAATCAATTTTCCCAATTTTGATTATCAATAGTCTAACAATACGTATATAAAAACAACAACTTAACTTAGTGCAACTTTGTGTCATAGTGCCTTCGTGCTTCATTTCAGACTTTTCGGAGTGCACTCATATTTGATTTTTGTTTGCAATTGCTAATTTTTGGCAGTGGTAAAGACGCAATGCGTTGCGTCTTTACCACGTGTGAATTACATGACAGAATAACATTTGAATACCCGATTTTCTATTTTCTCACGCGGATTTCGCGGATTTGCGCGGATGTTTTTGTTGCTTTATGCTTGCAAAATGGTAAATTGTTGTATTGCTGCAACAACTATTAACCAGTGAAAACGACTATGATTTCTACAAAAACACTATTCAGTACCGGATGGATATCGCTTTGGAAAGATGCTATTAACACAAGTGAGGCCTATCGTGAATCAGGTAAAAAATGGAATGAGCCGCTTATCCTGAAGTTTTCGGGGGATGCCGGGTTGCCGGAAAAAAATGCTACCGGCTTTTATCTTGACCTTCAGAACGGAACCTGCAAGGAATTGAGATACGCTTTTGCTGAAGATGAATCATCTTGCAATGTTATTTTGGAGGCTTCTTCTGAAATTTGGACCGGCATAATTACTGAAATGAAGGATCCACTTTTTTTGCTTATGCAGGGCACATTAAAATTAAAGAAAGGAAGCCTGCTTAAGCTTACATCTGAAAGGAAATCCGCAAAAGCCCTGTTGCAGGCAGCGCATGAAGCCTGGGCTTCATCAACTGAAAGTGATGGCATCCGGCAGGAGACCGTTGAAACGGAGACAAAAGTCAGCGAAAAACCACAAACTTCATCCCCTAAAAACGGACACCACCATTTTGCTACCACAAAGCGGGGACTCGACCTCGATAGTTTCCCCATGCAGCTCTTTCAGCGCGCCAAACAACTTGGGGTATGGAATCCTGCTGATATCTCATTCGAAAAAGATGCCGAGCAGTGGCAGAGTTTCAGCGAACTCGAAAAGACGGTGTTACTGCATTTGTCATCCATGTTTATTGCGGGGGAGGAAGCCGTTACCCTCGATTTATTACCGCTGATTCAAACCGTTGCTTCTGAGGGAAGAATCGAAGAAGAGATTTATCTCACCTCTTTTTTATGGGAAGAAGCTAAACACACCGAGTTTTTCGCTTTGTTTTTGAGGGATGTCGTCCGCGCTGATCCCGGTTTGGAGAGGTTCCATGGGCAGGCATACAAAAAGCTGTTTTACAGTGAGCTGCATCAGGCATTAAGCCGGCTGGAGCACGATAAAAGTCCTCAAAGCCAGCTTAAGGCATCGGTTACTTACAATATGATTGTTGAGGGTACACTCGCCGAAACAGGGTACGAAGCGTATTACAATATGCTTACAGATAATGACATGTTGCCAGGCTTAAGAGAGGGAATCGGATTACTGAAAAGAGATGAATCGCGCCACATTGCATACGGCCTGTTTTTGATCAACCGCTTGCTGGAAGAGCATCCCCACTTACAAAAAACTCTGGAAGAAGAAGCCGGACGATTGCTGGAAATGGCCATTGATGTTGTGCACGAAATCTTTGAGCCATATCCCGAAATGCCGTTCGGGCTTGAAAAATCGTGGTATATAGATTATGCATCCACGCAATTTAGCAAGCGCATTCGGAAGCTGACCGGTTAGTTGAAATAGATACTGTTTTTGGGGTTGATAACAGATATTTCTAACCTTTATGAAAGGGCTTTTTCGAACGCATTAAACACGTTATATTTGGTGTATCAAAAAATTATTGAATGTTTATTTTCGAGTCCGGGTTTATTTTTCAGCCCGAAGATAGTATTAGTTTGACGATGCATTCAATCCCATAATCATTTTACGTTAATTAGAGAAAATATTTTTATGGAAACAACAGAACTCACGATTAAGCCTCTTACACAATTTACAGAAGACGAAAATATGCTGCGGGAAGCCGCGGCTGATTTTGCCCGCTCATCGGTAGCCCCTTTAGTTCATGAAATGGACGAGCAAGCTAAACTCAATCCTGATTTGATAAAAGAGTTTTTCGAAATGGGACTTATGGGAATTGAAGTCCCCGGTAAGTATCAGGGCGGTGACGGCACGTTTTTTATGGCTATTCTTGCCATAGAAGAAATTGCTAAAGTAGATGCGTCCACATCTGTGTTTATGGATGTGCAAAACACCTTGGTCAACAACGCTTTTCTGAATTTCGCGAATGAAGACCTCAAACAACGCTATCTGCCAAGGCTTTGTACCGATACCGTTGGTGCATACGCGCTATCGGAAGCCAGCTCAGGAAGTGATGCATTTTCACTGAAAACCAAAGCGGTTAAAAAAGGAGATGAATACATCCTGAACGGCAACAAACTTTGGATTACAAACGGAGCGGAAGCTGATATCTTCCTCGTTTTTGCAAATATTGATCCCGAAAAAGGCTATAAAGGAATCACCGGTTTTGTGGTTGAGAAAGATTTTGAAGGCTTTTCGGTAGGAAAGAAAGAAGACAAATTGGGTATTCGTGCCAGTTCCACAACCGAGCTTATCCTTGAGGATTGTCGCGTTCCGGCTTCAAACGTAATTGGGGAAGTTGGTAAAGGATACAAAATTGCCATCGAAACCCTTAACGAAGGCCGTATAGGAATCGGAGCGCAAATGATTGGTATCGCGCAGGGTGCTTTTAACGCGGCTGTTGCATACAGCAAGGAGCGCAAGCAATTTGGCAAATCCATCAGCTCATTTCAGGGATTGCAGTTCCAGTTAGCAAAAATGGCAACAGAAATTGAAATGGCCAGATTGTTGGTTTACAACGCGGCAAGAATAAAAATGGCTGGACAACCCTTCCTGAAAGAAGCCGCTATGGCTAAATATTATGCCTCTGAAGTAGCAGAAAGTGTTTCTTCTATGGCTGTTGAAGTATTTGGCGGATATGGCTTCGTTAAGGAATATCCGGTTGAGAAGTTCTTCAGAGATTCTAAAATCGGCAAGATTTACGAGGGAACCTCGAACATGCAGCTACAAACAATTGCAAAGTTGATTTTAGCGGACTGAAAACTCCTATAAAATTGAAAAGGCGCATTTCCATTTGGATATGCGCCTTTTTTAGTTGGTGGCTTATTGTGTTTAAACACAAAGACTCGAAGTCTCGAAGGTTCACTAAGATGGTTTTACGCGTCCCTCATAAAAGGTTGAGTCATGCAACGGGCGCCGCCCCTGCCTCGACATAGTTCTTTTCCTTCGAATGTTATCACCATTTTGCCGGCGTTTTTAATATCGAAAGAACCATCGCTGTATCTTCTGATGAAATCACGTCCGGCAACGATAGAGTAGCCGTATTTCTCCATTTCGCGAAATGTATTGATGTTGCGTTCATACCCGATAACCACACCCGGAGCTAACGCAAAATGGTTCGCGCCATCAGACCACTGTTCGCGTTGCTGGGAAATCAGGTCATCCCCTCCGCATTTAATGAAAGTGAACTCTCTTTCAAGTGATTCTTCCAACGCTTGCTTCAGTGATGGTTTGAGTACAGATACAACGTGTTCTTCGTGTTTTTTCAGGGATACAACATTTTCGCCTCTTTCAATAATGGTAGGCGGATACACCACGCATTCATTTTCATCACAGAAAGTAAAAATGGTGTCTAAGTGCATAGATGCCCGTTGTTTTGGAATATCTACGATAAGAACTTCTTTCATGTTTCTTTGTAATAGCTCATCTGCTGCTCTCCGTACTCCGCTGAAGGAGGTTCGCTCGCTCATCCCGATAATTGCAACTTCTTCTGAAGCTGTAAGGACATCTCCGCCCTCAATACTGTCACTTTTAGGAATGCGAATTACAGAATCTCTGATCCCTTCGTACATCGGGTGAAACCTGACAACCGTATCCATCAAATACGATTCCCTGACTCTGGCTTTCATTGCGGCTCGTGAAATTACCATGTTCTTGCCAACTACCGCAGCCAAATCTCTGGTAAATAAAAGATTGGGAATAGGCAGCATTCTGAATTTCTTCAATTCCGGTGTTTGTCCCGTAACACTTAGTTTTGTAAGGCTTTCAGCCGGCAAATCAAGCAGGTCTTTTTTGACGGGGTAGATATTGAGTTCCGGAAAATTCTCAATCAACCTTTCGATGTAATACTCTTTCGCATCGGGTTGTTCAAATGCTTCAGTAAATAAATCTGTTACCTCAATAAGGTCAATATCCGGTAGTGCTGTTTTTATGATTTGCAGCATTTGGAGATGCTCATTTCGGGCATCTTCCTCGTAAATGATATCGTCGAATAACAGTTTATCTTTAATTTCAGGTGTAACCATAGAAACTTCGCGTCCCGGTGTGTGTGTAATTACACCTCTCAGTAACCCGGTTTCTGATAATACCTGTATGCTCATGTCGGTCAAATAGATTAAGTGTTAATAATAGGGCAGAAATATACGACAGGGGGGTATTTTATAAAACCAGCCTAAACGGGGGCTAAGTCATTTAAACTCAAACGGCCATTTTTGAACCTAAAAAACAACGGCGTGGGCGGGGCATGGTAAAGACGCAACGCATTGCGTCTTTACCATGCCGATACCACGCCTTAAGCGAAATCCCATCCCATCCTAAAAAAAAATTAATCTAATACTTGAATATGATTAAAATTTAGTGTATAGATAGTAAGAGCCTCTAAGTTTATCTGTTCATTCAGATTACAAAGGGGGGGAAACGGCTGTAATCGGTTTGAGAAACGGATAAAAAATCCGAATTCATAATTTTATAGGAGGAATTTTATATGCAATTGACTGAAATCTTATCTAAAAAAGGTCCTGAAATTTATAAAACTACACCAAAAGCAACGGTGTTTGATGCCATAAAGTTGATGTCAGAAAAAGACGTTGGTGCACTGCTTGTAATGGATGGCGAAAAACTGGCGGGCATCATCTCGGAGAGAGATTACCGCAACAAAGTGATTCTTAAGGGACGCCGTTCTGCTGAGACGCGAGTAGAAGAAATAATGACCACACAGGTTTATGTGGTACAGCCCACCGAAACGGTAACCGGATGCCTCGGGATTATGACAGACCGCAAAATCCGACATCTGCCTATTGTAGAGGAAAATGGTAGAGTGGTTGGAGTTGTATCAATTGGTGATTTGGTTAAAGCAAAAATCAGTAAACAGGAAGTTGAAATTTCCACGCTACGTAAATATATCTCAGGGGAATATCCCGGATAATATCTGGCCTCAGACAAACGAACGATATTTCAATACCTTCTTATAATTGATGTACTCATCTTAGAGATAAAAACCCTATTTTTGAGACTGCTTGAGCTATGCCGGCCGGGCTAAATAAATATTTTCAAAAATCGACTTACTATGAGTATTCAAATCTACACGCTAATCCATGTTTTTGGTGTGATTGTGCTTTTTATGGCGCTTGGTGGCACCCTCATCCATGTTCTAAACGGCGGAACTAAAGAAGATAACGCATGGCGGAAACCTCTGGCTGCAATGCACGGTTTTGCACTTTTTATTATTCTTCTGGGAGGATTTGGGCTCATGGCAAGGCTTGGAATATCTCATACAGAACTCCCCGGCTGGATTTGGGTGAAACTGGTCATTTGGCTGCTTCTCGGAGCCGCGATTGCATTGCCTTACCGTGTAAAAGGGTTGGCTAAACCTTTCATACTGGTAATACCACTGCTTGGTGCTATTGCCATTTATTTCGGTGTCTTCAAACCGTTCTGATTGTACTATTCACTTTCTTTTTTGCATCAGGCGTATTCAAAAGAAGTGCAAAGAAATAAGGCCTGTAACCTGAACTATTCACAATAATTTGAAAATTTCTTGGTGTTTAATCCGGAATAAGTACACTTTCACAAACTGTTAACCCGAATTATTCACGAAAATATTAAAATTAAAGCATAAACCATTGTATTATAGAGATATAGATAAATACTTCATTCACTCAAATTTGGGTGAAACTAAAATGCTGCGAAATTTCCACGTTAGCCGCGTTGAAGTTGAAAAATTGTGCTCAGGGTACTTAGGTACCCTTCCGCTGATTTTCCCCCTTCGCCTTGCTAACAAGAAAATTTCTTAGTGAATAATTCGGGTTAATGAAGAAATTAATCCATTTTTTTTGACAATAATCATAACCAAAATGAAAAATCGAAGTGGGCACAATGATTGAAAACGGAACCTGGCAGGCACGTACCCACCGCGGGCTTGAGTCCGTTTTAGAGGAAGAACTGAAGAGTGCCGGAGCCAAATACTTATATGTATCAGACGGCAACATAAAGTTTAAAGCAGACGAAAAAGAGCTCTATCACTTCCTGCTTAATACTTTTGTTTGTACATCTGTTGAAGTATTACTATCGCAGCCAATGGACATAAGAGAAGCCGATATTACGACGCTTACAAATGCGGTTCCCTGGCAAGATGTGATACCACTTGAATCTGTATTTAAAGTTCAGGCTCTCAATAACGGAACCCATAAATCCGGACTACGTAATCTGGCAACTGAACTTGAAAAAAGCATTAGTTCATTTTTCAAGAAACAATTTGGCAGCGCCCCGAAAGTTGCCACAGCTGAAGAAGAACCGGAATTTGTTGTTTTATTGCACGTAGAGAATAACGGGAGCTGTTATCTGGCTCTTGAGGCCGGGGGAGCACCTTTTGCAAGTCGCGCTGTAGCAAACAGCACAGAAGGCGGCATGCTTTCGCCTGCACTCGCTGCCGGACTTATTTTGATGTCGGGCTGGGATAAAACCTCTGTTTTTATTGATCCTTTTGCCGGGGATGGTACTTTCGTTTTGGAAGCCGCGAGGATTGCCAAAAACCGTACGCCTGCTTTCGAGAACGATGATTTCCTGATGAAAAGATGGCGCACATTCCGCCATGCACTCTGGAAAAAAACAAGAGAAGCACTTCTGCCTGAAATCCGAAAAGATGTAAACTGGATTAACGCCATTGAAAGCCGGCGTTTTATTTTCAATGTGCTCCAAACAAGCGTTAAAAAAAACCGGTTAACGGAGAACATTAATCTGAAAATCGGAAATGCTCACGACATATTTATCCCGTCGGCTCCTGGTGTTATTATGGCCGCGCCGCACGCAAAGGCCGATGCCGAAATTCTGGATAAATTCGTAAAACACGTGAAGAAATTTGCAGGGGGATATACGCTTTCACTTTTTACACCCCTGAATAACCTTGATTCCCTGCTGAACATGAAGCCCGACCGGGTTCTGAAAATCGATTATGATGAAAGAGAATACAGCTTCATGCAATTCGAGATTTTTAAACCGGTAAGAAAAGAGTTTCCTCCCAAACAGGGAGATGAGAAGAAAGGCCGCTATAAAAGAGACGGAAAACCCGAAAGGAAGCCATACAAATCAG
>SLDG01000040.1 GCA_007125355.1 Balneolales bacterium
AAAATTTTAGGTTTTACACGAAGGCACCAAGGCACAAGGTTCACGAGGGTTATGTGTTTAAATTTAACTCGTTAATAACTCTTCCTCTTTGTGAACTTTGTGTTTCGGTGTCTTTGTGTTTGTTATAACTGTGTTTATTAATAATATTAAGATTTACACGAAGGCACTAAGACACAAGGTTCACGAGGGTTATGTGTTTAAATTTAGCTAATTAATTACTCCTCCTCTTTGTGAACTTCGTGTCTCGGTGTCTTTGTGTTTGTTATAAATGTGTTTCATTTCTGCCATCAGAAACAGACTCAGACCTGAATTTAGGAATATTTTAGATTTATTTTTGGGGATGATTCTTTTTAAGCTCGATTTCTGGCACGGGGTTTTTCATACATTATCCTTTATATTCAACCACTAATTGAATTTTTTTTTGAGGATAAATTGCTGTTCATGAATGAAATCGTATCACCCTTTCAATAACTCTTCGCTAAAAAACTCTGATCATCTTTCAAGAGTGTTTGTGTATGGTACGCTCAGAAAAGGCGGCTCAAATTCCGCGCTGTTACAAGATGCACATTTCGAGGCGCACACTGAATTAACGGGATTTAAGCTCTACACTCTCGGCCGTTTTCCATGCATCCTGCCCGACCCCGAAAGGAATGCCATTCTAAAAATCGAATCCTATCTGGTAACCGACGACATCCTTGCGCGCCTCGACCAACTCGAAAGCTACTACGGGGATGGGCATCCCAAAAACCTGTATAACCGCATCACCGTAATCTCAAATTGCGGTAAAACGGGATTTGTCTATGTTTTTTCAGCCGCCCAGTGGCCCATCTACAGAAAAAACTCGGCTCTGATAACAAACGGCGATTGGATGGACAGGGGGTAATTCTGTCATTTCGAACGCAGGTAATCACCAACAGCAATTCACTAATTTACTACCACCATTCTAACCAACCTAAAGCATGCGAGAGAAATCTCCCAAGGTTTGCTTTTGCATCAATGTTGCCATGTCAGAACTTGGGAGATTTCTCGGGTATGCTTTGGGATGGTATGCTATGAGGCCTTTTATCATGTGATGAATCTTTAGCAATAGTGTACCCTCGAAATGACAGTTAGTTCAGAGTATTGCTCAAAAATTAAATCTTTGAGCTTTCAGCTTATGACTTTCAGCTCCTCCAACCTCTAAACTTCTCAACCCCTCAACTTCTAAACCAAACCAACAAAAAAATTATCCCACCCTAATTGTCTGTGGATTCCTTAATTTGCAGAAAATACCTATTTGACACATAAATATTAAAATTGCAGTATGATTCGACTGAATAATTTGTATGGCGATTTACAAAAGCGTCTTCTTGAGCTTATTACAGAAAAAAATGATGTAATTGAATCAAGAAAAAGGGTACTTAATGCGCTTAGTCAGGAAAAAGCATACTATGGGATTAATACCGGGTTCGGAGTTTTAGCGAACAAGAAAGTCAGCAATGAAAATCTGGAACAGTTACAGCATAATTTGATTTTAAGTCACGCTGTTGGAGTCGGTGATCCGGTTCCAAAGGAAATCACCAGGCTTATGCTGCTTATTAAAATTCATGCTCTTGGACTTGGCTTTTCCGGTGTTTCTGAAACTACTTTCAATCGCCTGTTATATTTTGCAAAGCATGATTTGATTCCGGTTGTACCGTCTAAAGGTAGCCTTGGAGCTTCGGGTGATTTAGCGCCGCTTGCTCACATGAGTCTTCCGTTACTCGGACATGGACACTTTTGGGATGCAGACGGACATCATCATATAGCGGCAGATGAAGTTTTACGTCAACATAATCTTGAGCCGATAAAACTACAGCCCAAAGACGGACTATCCCTTATAAACGGCACTCAATTTATGAATGCTTACGGGGTGTATGTGTTTGAAAAATGCATCCGCCTGTTGAAAATTGCAGATATACTTGCAGCAGTAAGCCTTGAAGCACTGCAGGGTAGTATAACTCCTTTTGATGCGCGTATTCAACACATTCGTCCGCATCCGGGTCATGGATTCGTTGCTGAAAATGTAAGGAAGCTGTTGGCAGATAGTGAAATTCTGGAATCACACAGAAATTGTGGCAAGGTTCAGGATCCTTATTGTTTACGTTGTGTGCCACAAGTGCACGGTGCCAGCAGAGATGCAATTGCGCATGCATCAAAAATACTCGAAACAGAAATGAACAGTGTTACAGATAACCCATTGGTTTTTGAAAATGGGGATATTGTTAGTGGTGGTAATTTTCACGGACAGCCACTCGCATTGGCTATGGATTATGCATGTATCGCGTTGGCAGAGCTGGGAAGTATTTCGGAAAGACGCACGTATTTACTGCTTGAAGGACATGATGGTTTGCCGACATTATTAATGGAAGATACCGGCATTAACTCCGGATTTATGATACCGCAGTACACCGCGGCCGCTTTAGTGAGTGAAAATAAAGTATTATGCCATCCCGCATCGGTAGATTCTATTCCATCCAGTCTTGGGCAGGAAGACCACGTGAGTATGGGCAGCATCAGCGCCATGAAACTATTGCACGTTTTCAACAATTTGCAGCATATTTTATCTATTGAGTTACTCACAAGTGTTCAGGCTCTGGATTTCAGAAAGCCATTACGTCCGGGGCGGGGTGTTGAGCGTTTTCATCACATAGCAAGAGAATATATTCCACATGCGGATACCGATACGTATTTTAAATCCTTTATGGATAAAAGTCTTGAAATGATTAAAAGTGGAGATTTTATATCTGAAATAGAAAAAGTAACAGGAGAACTTAACTAATGCCGGTTTTAAAAAATATTGGTGTACTCTACACGTGCAAAGATGAGGGAAAACAATCTGATATTTATCCAATAAAGCAGGCAGCTATGGCATGGACCGACAATAAAATTGAATGGGTTGGCCATGAGACTGAAATCCCCGAAAAGTTTTTCAATGAAGATGTGTATGATGCCGGTGGCAATATGGTAATTCCCGGACTCATTGATTGTCACACTCATCTTGCTTTCGGGGGATGGAGAGGCGATGAATTTGAGATGAAAGCACTTGGTAAACCCTACATAGAAATTGCCAGAATGGGAGGCGGTATTCTAAGTACCATGAAAGCAACTCGTGAAGCAGACGCCGATGAATTAATAGAAAAGTGCCTTGAGCATCTCAATGAAATAAAAAAACTTGGAATCACCACCATTGAATGCAAAAGCGGTTATGGGCTTAATGTAGAAGATGAACTCAAATTACTTCACGTTTACCGTAAACTTGATACCATTCAACCACTTGATATTATTTCTACATTTTTAGGGGCACATACCTATCCCCCTGAATTTAAAAATGACAAAAAGGGATACTCAGATTTAATCTGCAATGAACTAATCCCCCATATAGCAGAACATGAATTGGCACGATTTTGTGATATTTTTGTGGAAGAAACGGCTTTTACAGTAGATGAAGCAAGAATTATCCTTAATAGAGGAAATGAATTCGGACTCGCACCAAAACTGCATGCTGATCAACTTTCTGATGGAAAAGGAGCTGAATTAGCTGCAGAAACCGGTGCCGTATCTGCTGACCATCTTGAGTATATTTCAGATGAAGGAATTAAAAAAATGAAAGAAGCGGGTGTTGTAGCAGTTACATTGCCGTTGGCTACGTTCTATTTGCGGCAACAGCCTGCTCCAGCAAGGAAAATGATAGAGATGGGCTTAGATGTTGCCGTTTCCACAGATTTTAATCCGGGTTCCGCGCCGAGTTATCATTTACCGTATGCCATGAGTATGGCGTGTATTATTCAGTATATGAGTCCGGCAGAAGTGTTAAAAGGCGCAACTATTAAAGCTGCAAAAGCTCTTCAATTGGAAAAATCAACCGGCTCACTCGAAAAAGGAAAAAATGCTGATTTTTCCATCATTCAATCTCCATCTGTAAATCAATGGCTGTATAACTTTAAACCAAATGCGTGTGTTGCAACCTGGAAAGATGGAAGGCAGATTTGGAGCGTGGAGTGATTAGTACATTAAATACCTGAACTAATTGATGTTCGTTTATTGATTATGTACATTATTGTAACATATTTATAAGATCATGAAAAAAATACTTTTACAGCGGATTACTAAAAATCCTGAAATTTGTCACGGAAAGCCCACGATCCGGGGATTACGTTATCCCGTAGATGCTATGTTAGATCTTTTGGCATCAGGAATGACTATTGATGAGATTTTACTGGATTATCCTGATTTAGAAAAAGAAGATTTGCTTGCCTGTCTTGAATATGCTGCTGAATTATCGAGAACGAAAAAAGCGCAAAAAGTTGCTCAGTGAAAGTAATTGTTGATGCTCATCTCCCGAAACGCCTGTCTGAGTTTTTATCAGCAAATAATATTGATTTAAAGCACACTCTTGATCTACCAAATAAAAACAGAACAACTGACACTGAAATAATTTTGATAGCAGACACAGAAAATCGAATTGTAATTTCTAAGGATAGTGATTTTCTCGACAATTATATATTAGACGGCTCTCCCAAAAAACTACTTATTATATCTACAGGAAATATTAATAACAAAATGCTTTTAAGGTTGTTTGAAAACAATCTTGAAACAATCAAATCTCTTTTCAAAGACAGTTCTGTCGTAGAATTAAATGAAGATGAATTTGTTGTACATTATTGATTAGAAATCCAGTCTAAAACTTGATTTGAACTGCAATATTCTATTTCTTGTTTTATAGAATAGACTTTGGGCATAAGTACATCTTGATAAATAAAAAAAGTTGACTGTAAGGAGTAATTATGAGAATAGTGTCTGTAAATCCGGCTACTGAACAGCCGATAAGAGAATATGATCCGCATAGCGAAAAAGATATCGAAAAAAAGCTGTTGAATGCTGAAAATGGGTTTAAAAAGTGGAATGAAATCCCCATAAAAGAAAGATGTAATGTTTTTCGAGATTTGGCTGCAAGTATTGAACAGCAAAAAGAAGAAACGGCACGACTTATCACTGAAGAGATGGGTAAAACAATAAAGGAAAGTCGTGCAGAACTTGATAAATGTATATTGCTGTGTAATTACTATGCAGACAATGGCATAAATATAATGGAATCTGAATCCATCGAAACCGAATACTCTAAAAGCTATGTAACATGGAGGCCGCTTGGTACATTATTAGCAATAATGCCATGGAATTTCCCATTTTGGCAGGTTTTTCGGTTTGGTATACCGGCATTACTGACCGGAAATGTTATACTGCTCAAACATGCATTGAATGTTCCGGGTTGTGCACTTGTGATAGAGCAATTGTTCAAAAAATCAGGATTTCCGGATGGAGCACTTCAAAATCTTTTCATTAGTAATGAACAAACAAGTGAGCTGGTAGAAGATAAAAGAATACATGGTGTTACACTAACTGGCGGAACAGAAGCCGGAAAAGCGGTAGCAAAAATTGCGGGAGCACATCTCAAAAAAACTGTGATGGAACTTGGAGGAAGTGATCCATACGTTATTCTTGCTGACGCGGATATAGAAAAAACAGTTGAGGCTTGTGTACAAAGCAGATTATTAAATGCCGGTCAAAGTTGTATAGCGGCAAAAAGATTTATCGTGCATCAAAGTGTTTATGATGTTTTTGTTGGGAAGCTTAAAGATGCCATGGAAAGTAAGAAATTTGGTGATCCATTTACTGAAGATACCGATATCGGGCCAATGGCAAGAGAAGATTTAAGAAATAAACTGCACAAACAAATCCAGTTGGGACTTATAGATGGAGGAAAAAATATACTTGGATGCAAAATTCCTGTAATGGAAGGGTTTTATTATCCGCCAAGTGTAATTACAGATGTTGATGCTGACAATAACCTCTTTAAAGAAGAAATTTTTGGTCCGGTTGCTGTAGTAACAAAAGCACATGATGAGCAACACGCAATTGAGCTTGCAAATCAAACGGATTACGGACTTGGTGCTGCTATCTTTACTTCAGATATTGAAAAGGGAGAATTGCTGGCATCCCAAAAAATAAGAGCCGGTAATTGTTTTGTGAATGACTATGTTAAATCTGACCCAAGGCTACCGTTTGGAGGTATAAAAGATTCCGGCTATGGCAGAGAATTATCATGGTTTGGTCCACGGGAATTTGCTAATATTAAAACCGTAGTAGTTAAATAATTTTTTAAACATTCAATTGTATTCGTGTGGAAAAATCATTGCCTGCCGGACTCGGTTTATTCAAAAAGCAAAAGATAAGTAAATCAACTCCAAATGGGTTTATCATTGAAGTTGCAGAAGGAAGTGCCTTTTTGCCTGATAAAGAAAATGAATTTTCAGAGGGTGATGAGGTAGAGGTATTTATTTATCATGATTACGGAGGAAACCTTACTGCTACCTTAACGAAGCCTTTTATCGAAATTAATCAAGTGGTATTACTTCGTATAAAAGCTTCAGGTGGCAAAGGCGCTTTTGCTGACTGGGGTTTGGATAAAGACCTGTTTATCCCACATGCTGAGCAACACATTCCACTTGAAAAAGGTGCTTCATATCCCGTTTACGCCTATATTGACAAAGTATCCGGTAGAATTACTGGATCGACACAGGTTGATAAACATTTTCCTGAAACCGTTACCGATAAACTATATGAAGCCGGTAATGAGGTGAACATAACCATTCTCAAAAAAACAGATTTGGGTTTTAAGGCACTAATTGATGATAAGCATATAGGTTTATTGTACGAAAATGAGTTAATTCAACCCATAAAGCCTGGAGATGGCCTGACTGCCTACATCAAAACGCACAGAGAAGATGGAAAAATTGACTTGACTCTCAGAAAACCCGGTTATGATGAAGTTCTGCAGTCAAGGGATTTTTTATTGGATAAATTAAATTCAGAAGGGGGATTTTTACCCTTCAATGATAAATCTGACCCGAATGAAATACGCAAAGTCTTCGGAATCAGTAAAAGAACATTTAAGGCTGCAGTTGGATCACTTCTAAAAGAAAAAGTGATAGAATTTGTTAATAATGGAATTCAACTGATAGTAGACGAGGGCCAAAAAGGGGATAGCTAAGTTTTATCCTTATTCCATCAGTAAATAAATTCACAAACCACACTTGCAACTATATTTATTATATTCCGTAGATATTGCAAGAGTACAATAGTTCTACATCATTAATTTCAAACTAAAACTATGGCACGATTAACAAAATCTTTCTCAGATAAAATGCTCTTTGGGGTTTGTGGCGGACTCGCAGAGTATTTTGGCATGGACTCAACCATCATTCGTATCATATTCGTAACACTCGCAATTCTTGGTGTTGGTACTCCGGTTCTAATTTACATTATACTTGCCATAGTAATGCCGTCCAGCTGAGATTGGAAGAAAAAGAAAGACTCTGAAAACTCAGCAAAAGCTATAACTCTGTAAGGGCAGTATGTAAGGGCAATTCATGAATTGCCCTTACATACTGCCCACGACTCCCCTTACGATTACCCTTTTGGTGTGTTTGCACGTTCTGAGTAATACAACTAGCTATAAGTCCCTTCTCTACATGTTCAGAAATCTTCAATAGAGCACATCTATTCAATAAAAATTGCCGTTAACATCATATCTCTGTAAATATTTCGTTGGGTTAGGTAAGTCCTAAAAATCATATGGTTTAAAAGTATAAGGTATTGTTTATATTATAGAACCATTAAGTTGAGCGGCAAATCTGATTTTATATAATAGACAAGTATAATAATGTCAATAATTTATCCAAAGTATAATGTTATAGTTGTAGGCGGCGGCCATGCAGGAAGTGAAGCTGCGGCTGCAGCGGCACGTATGGGTTCTAAAACCCTTTTGATTACTATGAATCTAAATGCCATAGGGCAGATGTCTTGTAATCCGGCAATGGGCGGTGTAGCTAAAGGACAGTTGCTCAGAGAGGTAGATGCTCTTGGCGGAATTTCAGGGAAAGTAAGTGATAAGTCGGGTGTGCAATTCAGAATGCTGAATCGAAGTAAGGGGCCGGCTATGTGGAGTCCGCGATCACAGAACGACCGCATGCTCTATGCACAATACATAAGAGAAGAACTTGAGGCTGTTCCCAATCTTTATTTCAGACAGGATAATGTCACTGAAATATTGATAAAGGATAAAAAAGCGTACGGCGTTAGAACACAAACCGGACAAGAAATTCAGGCCGATGCTGTAGTTGTAACAAGCGGCACATTTTTAAACGGATTGATTCACATTGGTGAAAAGAATTACGGTGGAGGTCGATCCGGAGAAAGAGCATCTAAAGGAATTACGGAATGTCTGGAAGATCAGGGTTTTATATCCGGTCGATTAAAAACCGGAACCCCTCCACGATTAGATGGTCGCACCATCAACTATGATAAACTTGAAGTGCAGTATGGTGATGACGATGCAACTCCGTTTTCTTTTCTAACAAAAAAGCTGCCAGCAAAAGAAGAGCAGTTAACCTGTTGGATAGGGTATACTGATCCTGAAGTACATGAAATGCTTAGAACCGGATTTGAACGAAGCCCCATGTTTAATGGAGCTATAAAGTCAACGGGACCAAGGTATTGTCCGAGTATTGAGGATAAAATTAATCGTTTTTCTGAGCGTGACAGGCATCAGCTGTTTCTTGAACCGGAGGGTTGGAATACATATGAAATGTATCTGAATGGATTCTCCACCAGTTTACCGGAAGATGTTCAATACAGAGCGCTTCAAAAGATAAAAGGTTTTGAAGAAGCGGTAATGATTCGTCCGGGTTATGCTATTGAATATGATTATTTCCCTCCGCATCAAATAAAGAGAAGTATGGAGACTAAGTTGGTCTCGAATCTCTTTTTTGCCGGCCAAATTAACGGCACTACAGGATACGAAGAAGCGGCCTGTCAGGGATTGATAGCAGGGATAAATTCATCACTTAAAGTAATAGAAAAACAAGCACTTGTGCTAAACAGAGACCAGGCTTATATAGGTGTTTTAATTGATGATTTGGTCAATAAGGGTACCGATGAACCCTACAGAATGTTCACATCAAGAGCAGAGCATCGTATTCTGTTAAGACAAGACAACGCCGACCTAA
>SLDG01000213.1 GCA_007125355.1 Balneolales bacterium
GCAGGTATTAGTGCTGCGTACTTACTATCGCTTGAACCGCCACTACCTGTAACACCAGATGGCCTTGCTTTTGCTTACTTTGAAGTCGCACGATATCTGTATACAGTTAAAGAATATGAAAGGTCACTTGAATATGCAGGATACGTTACTGCTATTTTTGATCGGACACCCAGGATGATGCATGATTATGCAGATGGAATTTATGCACTTAAAGCCTCAATTTACGTAAGTTTAGATGATGCAAATAATGCCATTGAAGCATATAGAAAACACTCTGAATTTTTCAATCGGTTAGAAATAAGAGAACGTGAAATTGCCAGAAATACGGCACAGGTTCGGTATCAATTAATATTAAATGAGGCTGAACTTGCTTCGGCAATTCAAGCACAAGAAAAAAGTGGATTTAGATTTTGGTTGGCTGCTCTATTTTCAATTTTTGCAATATCTATTGCTTTTATTTTATTTACTCAATACAGAAAAAGTAAAGTTGTAATTAAAGAAAAAAACAAAGCACTTACAGAAGCGGAACTTGAGACAAAAAGACTGAAAGAATTTGCCCATAAACAAACAGCTCTTTTAAAAGAAAGAAAGCAAAAAGAAAATTCTTCAATTATCGTGCAATTCCACGATAAAGTATCTCTATCCGCTGAAATTATCAGCCATATACAATCAGATGGCAACTATGTGCGTGTATATTATCAGAAAAATGAAGATATGGATTGCGAAATCATCCGAATGTCTCTTAAAAAATGCTATTCAATGTTGCCGGATGAAATTTTCTACAGGATACACAGGCAAATTATCGTAAATATCAATTTTATAGATAATATTCTTAACGATGAGCTATACCTTAAAAACGGTACTAATCTTCAAATCGGAAAAACTTACGGGGATAAACTGGATTTTATTGATAGCAGAAGTCACAGCGCTGCTTAATAAGGTAAATTGAATTCTTTCCACAACTGTTAGTAATTGTGTTGATAACATCTTAAGTCATGGTGTACAACCAAGGGTTTTTGAAATCAAAATTTAGTTATCCTTTTTTTTGAACCATTAATCCCGACTTATCCACCTGCATGTTAATATTATGGGAATGTTAATTAATGGCAGCATAGCTCTATATATAAACTATATAAAATGTTAGGAATCTGAATGGGTTTCCTATAAATCATTGATAATAATGATCACTTTATCAACATAGTTTTAAACAAAAGTTAGTTTTTAAAGCGAATAAAAAGGATAATATAGTTGTCAACATATCCACGGTTACTACTACTACTACTAATTTATATAAAATTATTTATTTGCCGAATAACAACGTGGAAAAGTGTTGAAAGCTTACTTTGTTAACCACGAAGACTCAAAGGAAGGGAATATTTTAATTAGTGTCATTTCGAACGCAGGCACTTACCAATAAAAAGTCTCTCATTTACGATCTGTGTTCTCGCATGCTTTGAAGTAGCTTGCAATGACGCCTTTTGGCTTGTGCAATAACTTTAGCGATAGTTTACCCTCGAAGTGACAGTTAGTTGAGCGTGTCGACTATTCAAATAAATACTTTTTACACCACCAACTCTTATATTCCCTCATCTCCTCTAAACCCATTGCTGAAATATGATCAGAACACTACTGCTTTTTCTGCTTTTTAGCCTTGCCTCTTCAGAGGCTATGGCTCAGTTTTTTCAGAACGTTTACCGTCCGGTTACGCCACGGCATGAAATTGTTACTGATCATTTCAGAGTAATCTTTCCGGCTGGCGAGGACTCTGCGGCATTCAGGGCGGCTGCAATTTTGGAATATCAATATCCGATTATCCAGACTTTGACGGGTGGTTCTTTACGCCGGTTTCCTGTAATACTGAATAATCACAATCTTCGGTCTAACGCGTTTGTTTCCCCATTTAATTTCCGCACCGAAATTGAAATTCCCCCTTTAACCGGGCCGAGCATCAACCCGAGAACCGGCGGGTGGATGGAAAATGTAGCCCCGCATGAATTGGTTCATGCACTTCACTTTTCGAATATCCCACCGAGAAGCATCCCCGCAATAATCAACGTTTTTTCGCCGGATGCTGCCCGTTCAATTCACAGCAGCGGTCCGCCCGGAATGATTGAGGGCATTGCCGTGTACCACGAATCGAATGTGGCTTATGCACAAGGGGGACGCGGAAATTATCCCTATTTCAGAAACCGTGCGCTTGCAAATTATTATGGTGATGATTCATGGAGCCTGGCACAGCATTTTCAGCGCACTCGGTTTAACCGGCCCGGCGACCGCCATTATGTGGGTGGATATCAATTTACCGAATGGATGGTCGCCTCATACGGCCCGGAATCTATCCGCGCGTTCATTGAACATTATGTGAAATATCCGTTTTTGGGATATGGATTCGCTCTCCGAAGCGCTACGGGAAAATTCGCTACTCCGATATTTCAGGAGTTTAAAGCAGATCAGGAAAAAGAACTTGAGGCGCACCTTGAGCGCATCTCCCAACAAGCTGAGACTCCCTACACCACTCTCGAAACTGGAATCAATGGCGCTTTGGTGCGTTCACCTTTATGGCTGGATGAAGAAAACCTGCTGCTTGGATTGCCAACGCAGTTTAACCGGCGTCCCGGATTTTACACCTACAACACACAAACCAACCGGCTTTCGCTTGTGGCTGAAACGCACGTTACCCGCGATTTCCACCTGTGGCAAAACTCAGACACGCGAGAGGTTTTCTTTTCGCGATTTATCACACATCCCACATACTCAAGCGGCTCCAGTGCGGATATCCATAGTTTAAACACCGAAACCGGCAGATTAACAAGAATCAGCAGAGCTGCCGGGCTACAGGCTCCGTTTTTGTGGGATGAACACATGAACGGGCTGTTTGCCCATCACGAAACTCTGCAATGGGCCGAAATTAATGACGCCGGTCAATCTGAAATCTCCATCAATATCTATCCCGATACATTTATTTCAATTAAGCCCTCGCCGGATGCAAGTCACATTGCTGTAATAGCCAACAGAAATGGTGTGCAGGCATTATGGTTGTTAAGTGATAAAACAGAAACTGAAGTGCTGGAAGATAACCCCCTGATTGGATTTCGTGACGGCTCTGTAATTGACTTCAATTGGTCGCATAACAGCCGATCTATTTACTTTACTTCCGACGCCGGCGGAGTTATGAATATCTACAAATACAATCTTGATCTGGACACCGTCTATCAGCTTACCAACAGCCGGTTTAACGCTTTTCAACCCGCCGAAAGTCCTGATGGAAACAGGCTGGCATTTATCTCTCAGGAGGCTGATGAACAAGTTCCCGCCATAATGCAACGCGATGATTTTATGATGCGGGAGTTACACAAAGCCGAATGGCAGTCTCAGTTAGTACAGCGTATAAACCGCCCAAGACTCGCCAGCCACATTGATCCTGACTCCGCCGATTTGGAAATTAAACCTTATCGCACCGGATTATCATGGCTGTGGCCCCGTGTATTTGGGTTCGAATTTGAAATTCGGGCAGCCAATTCGTTTGTCGGAAATCAATATACGCTTGCATTATTTGGCACCGACCCACTTTCAAGACACTCCTATCAGGCAAATCTTTCTTTAACACAAAATACCAACCGGCTTTGGGCTGATGTGATCTATCGAAACACCTCTTTTTGGCCCGGTTTTGAAATTGAAGGATTTGTACGTCCCCGCGAGAGCAGCGTCGGAGTGATTATGGAACGTGGCGGCGGAATTTTCTTTCCCTTCAGGTATCAACTTGATGACAGGGCGCGTCAAAGCTGGATATTTTTTCGTCCGGGATTTAAGCTCAGAGAACTCAAGCTCGATTTCAATACCGTGCCTTCTGATATAGCGGATCAGTTTCGCACAGATTGGTTAAGCGATCGCTCTGTTACCGCTTTTCTGGGATATTACCACCGCTTACAGCAAAACATCAGGGATATTCAGCCAAATACCGGAAGCATTATTTTCTGGCAAGGCGAACACTTTGTGGGTACCGAGCGCGACCCAACACCACGTGGAATGAGAGCAGGAATCATCCAATACATCACTCCATCTGTCCGTACTAATTCGGGATTCAGGTTCCGGGCCGAGGTTCTAACACAAAGCAAGAATAGAATTTACGGTACATCAGGACTAGTCTATGCCGGATTTGCCGAAAATATTATTACCGGCTTACACAATGCAGGGAGTTTCAGCGCGAGATATGTGTTCCCCATTTCTTATGTAGATGACGGATTTGTGTCTGTGCCTTTCGTGCTTGAGCGTATTTATGCCGCTCTTCATGTCAATACCGTCGCGGATTTAAACCAAAGAAAAGACCAAACGTTTTGGGATACCACCCGAACAGTAGCCGGAATAGAGTTAAGAACCAATTTCATGTTTTACAACATGGCCGTAAATCTGGGTATTGGCTTTGGATTTGAATTCACCCGAAACAACATGCATGTGTTTTATGATGGATCGACATTTTAGGGGTTTTGGGATTCGTTTATTTCAAGGATAATAACGACAAAAAACAGATTCAGCCTTGGCATGGTATGGAACATCATGGTAGAGATGCAATGCATTGCGTCTTTACCATGGGGCGTACCATGGCGAGTCACTTAACCCTACCCGTTTTGATCCATCAGGCTTAGCGGATCTATCCCAAAAAAAATTAATAGTACTAAAAACAGTATCACAAAAATAGTGAATGTAATCAATTTCATGGCTACGAGCAGGTAGTCCTCTCTCGTTTCGATTTTTCTTGGTGGGGGATAACCGTAGTGGGTTAACACGAATCCGGACAGAAACGATGAGCCCAAAAACACAATCAGCAGAATAAGAATATTGAGGAAAATCATAGTAATTAAAAAAGGCCGGCCAAGCTGACCAGCCCTTGCTTTATAAATTAAAGTATAGTTTTAAAAAAGAGTGCGTGATTCGGCCTGATCAGATTTCCCTTACAATAGATCCACAGCGAAGCATGCGATCGCCGTGATATGGATTGAGGATAGCAGGGTCATTACTCAGCCAATCTGCTGAACCATCTCTTACCATCGGACAACGTTGCTGATACACCGTAAAACTAAGTGGCCCGGCCGCTTTTACCGTTTCAATCATCGCCGCAGAAATGTACTCAAACTGATAACGCTGCTCCTCGATATCCTGCAGGGAAACCAATGTCTCAGAGCGCTCACTGATAATGCTTCTTTTCTCACTCCAAAAATTACCTTCATCTCCATCAGCTGATAACTCAGCGGCTTTAGCAGCGAATGCAGCGGCATGAACCCGGGCATTTTCGGCATCAGCTTGCACAAGTGCCTCGCTAAGTGAGAAATAATGGTCGAGAACTTCTTCGATCGACTCCTTGAAAGCGTCACTGAAATTCATTTGTGATTGGGCTGTTTCGGTAGTGACAACATCTTCTTGTGCATGGTGTTCATGACTCTCGCCACCACATGCCTGAAGTAATAAAACAGACGATGCCAGAATAATTAAAATTAATTGTCTCATTTTTTAGTAGAATTTTGTTATTTGTTTATTGAGTTCAATCCAAACACCAAAGCACAATGGCACTAAGTTTCGCTTCGCGGGAATCGCTGTCGCTCAGTGCACAAAGATTAGTTATTGGTTTGGGTTCAAAAAAACAGGAAATTACCCATTTTAATTTGGGAATCCTGAATCGGAATGAGCTCTTATTTTCAAATTGAATATACACAGCTTGTTAATAATTATAAAACGCGCCATACTTACAAAAAATTCATCCTATGGAAGATTACCCTGTTTTAGTTACACCCCAAGAGGCGAGAAGAATTATCCAGGATGCCACCCAAAATGCAACGGCCACAGAAAGTATCCCCGTCCATCAAACAATCGGGCGATACCTTGCTGAGGATGTCCGCTCTGAACGGAATGTTCCCGAAAACGACAACAGCGCGATGGATGGTTTTGTTTTTTTGAAAGAGGATATAAACAGCGGGAAAAGAACATTTAGGATTAATGGAGAAATTCGTCCCGAGCATAAAAATCCTGAATCCCTAAAAACCGGCGAGTGTAAGCGGATTATGACAGGTGCGCCTGTTCCTCCCGGAGCTGTCCTTGTTGTACCTGTAGAGCTGACAGAATCTGTTGATAGCAAAGTGAATATCCTGCAAATTCCTGAATTCAATCCGATTCGAAAAAAAGGCGAAGGGTATAAAAAAGGAAGTGTTGTTCTTGAGAAAGGAACTCATGTCCGGCCTTTTGAACTTGGAATTTTAATCGATTCAGGCAACAATGCCGTTTCTGTGTTCAAGAAAGTTTCAGTAGCCATACAGATTACCGGAAACGAAATTTTAGAAGAAAGCGATACAAACGGGCCTGTCCTCGAAGCACTCATCAGCACCTGGCCCTCTGTGGATATTGACCGCAAACCCGTTTTGGCTGATGCTTACGAGAAGGTTTTATCCAAAATGAAAGAACTTTCCGAATCTCATGACCTTGTAGTAACCACAGGCGGAATTTCTATGGGGGAATACGATTACATCCTCAAAGCGATGAAAGAACTTGGTGCCGAAATTCTTTTGAGAAAAGTACGCCAAAAACCCGGCAAGCCATTTACTGTCAGCCGTTTTAATAATACTTTGTTTTTCCACCTTCCGGGCAATCCCGTTTCAGCTGTTTTTACAGCTGGATATTATGTGAAAGAAGCTGTCCTTTTATATTTAAGGCAAAAGTCATCGCCCCAAAAAGCCATCGCCTGCGAAGAACTCTCAAACCTTAAAGGCGACCGAACGCTATTCGCACCGGCAAAGCTCTACACCGATGAATCCGGCCGACAAATGGTCACCGGCCAAGCCACAATGAAATCTCACCTCATGCAGCTGTACAAGGGAAATAATGCATACATGAAAATTGATCCCCAAAGCAGCATCCCCGCCGGTGCTTTGGTGGAAGTGGTAAAGTTTTGAGGTTAAGATTAAGGTTTAGGTTAAGGCAAAGATTTAGCATCAAAACTTTGAGTCTTTGAGTCTTTGTGGTTTACAATAATTTTGTGAAGTAACCCACAAACCCCACCCCAAAATTATCCACATAAAAAAGCGTATATTATTAATATATGCTAAGTTCCCGATATCGACGTTCTATTGGGAGAATCGAATCAGCATCGTATTCATTATTCAGAGTAGCAAGTGAAAAAAACGGCCTTTATCCTGCTAATGCTGTTGCCTTTGTGCGCTTTTGCACAAAATGTGCCGGAGGTGCTTCCTTCGGTGGGACACAATCATTGGGTTTGGGATGCAGATTTCAACAGTGATGGCTCTTTGGTGGTCACCGCCTCATGGGATGAAACCGCGAAAGTTTGGGATGCCACAGACGGGCAAATGCTGGCCAATCTGATAGGCCATGGCAGAAAGGTAAATACAGCGCGTTTCAACAGTCAGGGTACGATGATCATCACATCATCAGAAGACCGCACTGCAATAATTTGGGATGCTCGAACAGGTGAAGCAAGTCACATTCTTGACGCGCATGAGCGTGCTGTCCATGTCGCGTCATTTAATCCCGCCGGCACACTTGCACTTACAGCTGGCGAAGATGGCCGCGCAATTATATGGAACGCGCGATCAGGTGCACAGGAAAAAACCTTTACCGGCTATTCAAGAACCATCCACCATGCTGAATTTAGCCCTGATGGGCGATTAATTACCACTGCTCACTGGGGTAATGTCGCAAAAATATGGGATGTGTCCTCCGGCAGATTACTGCATACACTTGATGCACATAACGGACCGGTACGAACTTCACGATTCAGCCCGGATGGAAAGCGCGTCATAACTTCTTCGGATGACCGCTCTGCTATTATCTGGGATGTGGAAACAGGACGCAAAATTAAACGGCTTGCCGGCCACCGAAATAATATCAGCGATGCCATCTTTTCTGATGACGGAGCATTCGCGGCTACGGCTTCTGATGATAATTCAGCCCGAATATGGGATGCGGAATCAGGCGACCTTATTCACGAATTGCAGGGTCATACACGTTCGGTAAAATCTATTGCTTTTGACCCGACCGGGAAAAAACTCATTACTGCCTCCTGGGATAGAAGTTCTGTTATTTGGGATGTGGAAACCGGCGAGAAACTGCACCGGCTGCAGGTACATAATGATGGCATCAACAAAGTTACATTTAGTCCGGATGGCAAAACAGCGCTTTCAGCTTCTGACGACCGCACTGTAGTACTTTGGGATGCAGAAACCGGAGAGCAAAAAGTGCGTCTGGATGGCTTCACAACTATGATTTGGTCAACGCGCTATACACAAGGCAGAGAAGCCATAATTTCCGCAACCAGAAATGGTCTGGGCAAAATATGGGACGCCAAAACCGGTGAACTCATACGGAATATTAGAAATCATTCAGATAGTATTAATCCCGAAGAACGTAGTCCGGATGGACGCCTGCGTATTGGGCTAACCGATGATGGAGATGTTTATCTTATCAACAGACGCACCGGTGAAACCATCCGCAGAATTCCCGTAAAAGGCGAAATCGTGGAAATTGCCTGGGATAAAATGCACATCATAAGCCACGACCACTCCCGCCTTTATCTCTATGATATCAACAACGGGCGGGAATTGCTTTCATGGATTCCCGTGAATGAATCGGATTGGGTTGTGTTGCATCCACAGGGATATTTCTACGCCACCGATGGAGCTATGGAAGTGCTTAAATTCCATTACAGAAATAGAATTGTTGATGCAGAAAACCTCAGGAATACCTATTTTATTGACGGACTGTGGGATAAGATTCTGACCGGAAAACCGATTCGATAGCCCCCGTAAAGACCTGTCAGGTTTTTATGCTTCAGTTGTAGTTTTAAGTGTTATAAACTTTAAAACCTGACAGGTCTACGACATATTAGGCCTGATTAAAACTTGTCTTTTAACTATTAAAACCCGTCGCATTTTTTGACATGAAAAAAACAATTATAACCACCTTCATTGCTTTAATGGCCTTACCGGTTTTAGGCACTTTTGTTTCCTCTCATGCTGCATTATGGGGACGTGTCGGCCATTTTATAACCGGCGAAATAGCTCAGGAATATTTAAACGAAC
>SLDG01000129.1 GCA_007125355.1 Balneolales bacterium
GGATGGAGATTATACCCGCCTCTGTCTTTTTTGTGGGACTACTGTTCGTACCTGAATCTCCACGCTATCTTGTAGCGGCCGGCAAAACGGCTGAAGCCCAAAAAGTGCTGGCAGATTTATCTACAAATGAACAAGCTGCCGAAAAAGTAAAAGATATTGAAACCACCATAGACAAAACTAAAAAGCCCCGCCTTGCGGATATATTTAACTCGGTAACCGGCAAGGTGCATCCCATTATTTGGGTTGGTGCCGGTCTCGCCATTCTTCAGCAGCTCACGGGTATAAACGTGGTATTCTACTACGGTGCCACTCTTTGGCAGGCCGCAGGATTTACCGAAGCCGATGCTTTGCTGACCAACGTTATTAGCGGCTCAGTTAATGTCGGTTTTACATTCGTGGCTATTGCACTTATTGACAAAGTAGGGCGTAAACCTTTACTGCTTGTTGGATCGCTCGGCCAAGCCGTAATGCTTTCGGTTATGGCGTTAATTTTCGCGAATGCGCCGGTCAATGAAACCGGGAATTTGATGCTTGAAGGGAACACCGGCCTGTACGCGCTTCTTGCCGCAAATGCCTATATCGCATTTTTCGCGTTCTCATGGGGACCCGTAATGTGGGTGATGCTCGGCGAGATGTTCCCAAATCAGTTCAGAGGCGCTGCCTTGGCGTTGTGCGGACTCTCACAATGGGGCGCAAATTTCCTCATTACCATGAGCTTCCCGGTTCTTCTTTCTTCTATCGGACTCGGATTTTCTTACGGTATATATGCCTTCTTCGGTGTTGTGGCCTATCTTTTTGTCCATCAATATGTCAGAGAAACCAAAGGAAAATCGCTCGAAGAACTGTCACGGGAAAATACCTGAACTTAAGATCGAATTATGAAAAAGAAACTACTCTATGCTACTATTTTTGTTGCTTTTATTTTAGGGGGATTTTTACTGATATACGAAAAAGAGGTGAGTCAGTTTTATCACGTCATCAGGTTATTTGAAGAAGAACGGATTGTCAGGAATTTTGTGGGGATGGAAGATATTTTCCACACAGTTGAACTTGAGCGAAGCAGTACTGTAAGAGAGTTTGGCTCAAATCCGGCAGATTTGCCTGAAAGTTTTACATATCAAGAACGGGAAATAAACATCCGCGACTGGCTCGAAGAAACCAATACTATGGCTTTTTTGGTGCTAAAGGGGGATGACATCCTGCATGAAGAATACTTTTTGGGTACCGATAAAATCGACAAGCGAATTTCCTGGTCGGTTGCCAAAAGCTTTCTCAGCGCTGCTTTCGGCGTGGCTGTGAATGATGGACTGATACCGGATTTAGATGTCCCTGTTGATGAACTTGTCCCCATGCTGAAAGACACCGGCTACGAGGGCGTTACCATTCGGAATGTACTTCAAATGAGCAGCGGAATTTATTTTAATGAGGATTATGGCGATTTCAACAGCGACATAAACCGATTCGGGCGTGCGGTCGCGCTGGGCAGAAGCTTTGATGAATTTGCAGCTTCGTTGAATTCAGATCCGGATTTAGAACAGGGCGAGTTTATGCATTACGTCAGCCTCGACACACACGTGCTGGGCATGGTTTTAAGAGCAGCGACGGGTAAAACCATAAAAGAATACTTTGAAGAGCACCTTTGGTCAAAAGCAGGCTTTGAGGACAATGCTTATTTCATATCAGACGGTTTTGGCGAGCCGATGGTACTTGGCGGTTTAAACATGACCACCAGAGATTACGCTCGTTTCGGAATGCTTATGCGCGATAACGGAAAAGCATTTGGCAAGCAAGTCATCCCTGAAAACTGGGTTATCGAAAGCACTACTCCCGGCGCACCACACCTCTTCCCCGGTGAAAGAGACAATGCCGAAACCCGCCTCGGATACAGTTATCAGTGGTGGATTCCCGAAAATGCAAAACCGGATGTGCGAGAATTTTTTGCTTTAGGAATTTATGGTCAGTTCATTTACATAAAACCCGATGCCGATATCGTAATCGTAAAAAACAGCGCCGATATCGACTTTCAGGAGAATAATTTTGAGAGTCAGTACATTGCCATTGAGGCATTCAGGGCAATTACAGATTATGTAAGGAAATCTGATACATCAAAATAGCAACGAAGATGCCGGAGATCGTAAACTTGTCAGGTTTTGATGATGTTGATAAAAATATTCCCAACAATAATTGAAAAACCTTACAGGTTTTCAAGATAAATTCCACTTGAGATAACAATGTTGAATAATTCGGATTAAAACAAGGTGTCAAATCGTTTTGCGGCTCTTTCGTACAGGGGATCGCATTTTTCGGGATTCAGCGGGCCTGTCCAATCAAAAACACGGCCATCAATATCATAATATTCCGGCAAGTGTGGCAGGATAGACTTTGAACCTCCTACCGGATCAAAAGCACCGAATACCACACGTCCAATTCTGTGTAAAAGCATACTGCCACAGCACATCACGCAAGGCTCAAGTGTGGTGTAGCAGGTCATTTCTTTCGCTCTATGCCACAGATTAGACGGCACATTTCCCAATGCTTGCATCTCAGCATGTCTGCCGGGATGAAATTCCGGCACCAGCAACTCATTGGGGCCTTCGGCGATAATTTGGCCATCTAAAACAATCACAGCCCCAACCGGCAGGTTACCCTTTCTCTCAGAAGCAAGCGCCATCTCGATGGCTTTATCTAAAAAATAGTGGTCATCTTTCATGCAGGTAAAGGTCTGCTAAAAATCTAAAACTAACAAGCGAATTTGAGGCTGAGCTTTAGCCTTAAACTCACTGCACTCCTCTGGTCAGGTGTCTTTCGGTGAAGTAGCGGTCGGGTATGGGTTCATTGAACGTGCGGTCGCGCCATCTTAATTCAGTGCGCCTCTCTGCTTCCAAATCTCTCATAATCATTACATCAGGCCGCCATACTCCTGATTCTACTTCTTTGTAATCAGTAGCTGTTAACTCTTTAATTCTCTCACTATCCCCTTTAAAATAATCAGCTTGAATAAGCACATATTTTTCTGCATCTATAAAAAAATGGATGAATGCATACTGACTTTCCACCAACGGAATTGCTCTAATCTTTATCTTTTCATCCGTTTCCTCAAGAATTTCAACTTCATAATCATCGGCGTTGATGTTGCCGAGGTCTTCGAATGTGAAATCACTTCCCATAAACCGGTCAGAGCGACGGCTTCCGGAGATGGTCTGTACGCGTCCCAATGCCGGCAGATACAAATATTGAACTTCACTGCCGTTACTGCTCAGATTCAGAAATCCTGTTCCTCTCACATCAGCGGGAGCGTTAAAAACCGTGAGGCTTTTACTCTCATTATCTTTGTTGATGGAGTACATACGAAGTTCACGAGTCCTTACCCGCTCTCTGCTGTCTATGATTTGCATTTCGAGGGTACTTATCTCGTAAGTAATAGCACGACGCCTGTCATCAAATTCTCTGAAGATTTCTTCAGCTCGGTCGCCGTCGGTTGTTGCATCAACCTCGGTCGGAATAAAAATGAAGCTGAATGCAAGTAAAAGAATAGTTATGATTTTCATATACGGTTATAAAATCTTTTGCGGTAATGTGTTATTCAGCTTATAAACGTTTGTGGCGGTGATTTAATTCACGGCTTTTTGGGCAGGATTGTATCGGCAACATTCGCTGGATGGTACTGCACCTACGGCGCAGGCTGGGTTAGTGTGACACCTTTTTGTTACAAATGTGATGCTCCTAACGGAGCAAGGTTTGGTGTTCAATTGTCTTTGGGTGTATAAACTGGTAGAGTCTTTACATAAATCTGCGAAAATCCGCGAAATCAGCGTGCAAATCTTCACGATGCTAAAGAAAACAGCTTCGGAATGATACATCCCATATTTAATGTTGGTACAGCAGATGTTTTTACAGTAAATTCAGTCGTATGAAAATAGAAGACGAAATCAAACAGGAGCGGTTTAAGAACCCCATTCAAAAAGCGGTAGTGAACCTCCTTTTTACCAGCAGTTGGTTCAATGCACTGCATCAGGCTGAGCTAAAGCCCCATAAAATATCCCCCGAGCAATACAATATACTGCGCATTTTAAGGGGAAGTTATCCCGAGCCGTTAACGGTTAAATCCCTGATGGAAAGAATGATTGACCGCATGTCTAATGCATCAAGGCTGGTAGATAAGCTCGTAAAACGAAATCTGGTAAAAAGAACTACGTGCAGCTCCGACCGCAGGGCCGTGGATGTGGTAATTACCGGAGAAGGCTTGCGTTTCCTCGAAGATATTGAACAACGTAAGCGCCTTATTCATAAACTGAACCTTGCTCTAACCGATGAAGAAGCAAATCAACTCAGCGATTTGTTGGATAAACTCAGAAATGTAGATTAGCCCTTATAATTTATGGCTTACACAAAGACTCAAAATACACTAAGATTACTTATTTCTAAAAAACATTAAACCATCTTAGTGAAACTTAGTGACTTTGTGTCTTCGTGTTTCAGATTAGACTATCCTTAGCAATTTATCCTATAAAAAAAGAAGCCTGCCCCGAATAACGGAGCAGGCTTTGCTTTACAGGGAACTAAACGATTCGCTATTTAACAAACAACATATCCCTGTAAGTAGGCAGTGGCCAATAGTCATCAGCCACAATATTTTCAAGTTTGTCCGCTGCAGTCCGCACTTTTATCATAGCTGGAATTACATTAGCGTGAACGTGTTTTGCTTTTTCGAGTTCGGTGTCGCCGCCAAGTTCGGCATTTTGGGCAACGAGCTCGTCAAGTGCATCAATCAGTTCATCCAATACAGCAGACAGCTCTTTCGCTAGTCTCTCACTTCCTTTGGTCGAGAGTGATAGTTTACCACCTCTGTCGAGATACGCGGCAAGCTCATTCAGATAACGAATGGCTGACGGTACAATCATTGCTTTAGCAATATAGGCGGTAGTTTCACCTTCAATATTTATCGTTTTGAAGTATTGATCGATAAATATTTCGAAACGCGCTTCAAGTTCCGGCTTAGAGAGTACTTTGTATTTCTCGAATAGAGTAACGTTTTTCTCATTAATCAGCTCAGGCAGAGCGTCCATTGTAGTTTTAAGATTTAATAAACCACGCTTGGCCGCTTCAACTTGCCACTCGTCTGAGTAACCATCTCCATTAAAGAGAACCGCATGCGATTCTTTAATGACACTTGTAAGTACCTTGCCAAGTGATTTTTCGAAATCTGCATCTTTTTTGAGCTCGGCTTCAAGCATACCACACATTTCATCGAGAGCATCTGCCATGATTGTGTTAAGGCAGGTAACCGGCAGAGAAATGGTCTGTGCAGAACCAACCGCGCGGAACTCAAATTTGTTTCCGGTAAAGGCAAACGGCGATGTACGGTTACGGTCGCCGGCATGCTTAGGCAGAACCGGCAATACAGGTGTTCCCAAACCAAGCAATCCGCCTTCTTTAGAAGACTTCGCCTGACCTTCTTTAATTTGATTGAAGATGTCATCAAGCTGATCTCCAAGGAAGATAGAGATTATGGCCGGAGGCGCTTCGTTAGCACCAAGCCTATGATCGTTTCCGGCTGTGGCAATGGCAGCTCTTAGCAAATCCTGATGCTTGTAAACCGCACGAATAACGGCTGAACAGAAAAACAGGAATAACATATTGGAGTGCGGAGTGTCCCCCGGATCCATAAGGTTCTTGCCATCGGATGTACTCACCGACCAGTTTGTGTGCTTTCCACTACCGTTAAGTCCTGCAAATGGCTTTTCGTGCATCAAGCAAACCAAATCATACTTGTTGGCAATTCTGCGCAGTGTAATCATAGTTAACTGCTGATGATCTGCAGCCAAGTTGGCCGTTTCGAAAATTGGGGCAATCTCATACTGGCCTGGTGCAACCTCGTTGTGTCTCGTTTTTACAGGCACGCCGAGACGGTACAGTTCTTTTTCTACCTCAAGCATATAATTGATTACCCGATCGTGGATAGATCCAAAGTAGTGATCATCCAATTCCTGACCTTTAGGCGGAACAGCTCCGAAAAGCGTGCGTCCACTTGTCATCAGGTCAGGCCTGCGATAGTAGAATTCCTTATCAAGAAGGAAGTATTCCTGTTCAGCACCAACAGTAGATACAATTCTCTTGGCATCGATATCGAAAAGCTTTAGTGCGCGAAGGCCTTGTTCATTTAGTGCTTCTACAGAACGTAGTAATGGCGTTTTGTAATCGAGAGCGTCACCTTTCCATGATGCAAAAGCAGTTGGGATACATAGGGTTGACCCATTTTCATTTTCTACAATAAATGCAGGGGATGTCGGATCCCAGGCCGTGTAACCCCGTGCTTCGAATGTAGGACGAAGTCCGCCACTCGGGAAACTTGATGCATCAGGCTCACCCTGAATTAATTCCTTGCCTGAAAATTCTGCTATAGCACCGCCACCCTGGTTTGGTGTAATAAAGCTATCGTGTTTTTCGGCAGTAAAACCTGTCAGTGGTTGAAACCAGTGTGTGTAATGCGTTGCGCCACGTTCAGTTGCCCAATCTTTCATTATAGATGCAACACTATCTGCCACATCCTGATTGAGAGGTTCGTTTTCAGTTATAGTTTTCTTCAATTCTTTCCAAACCGGCTTTGGCAGACGGTCTTTCAGCTTGCTCATATCAAGCGTGTTTTCGCCAAATATTCTAACAATATCAATAGGCTTAACAATTGTTGAACCGTTAGATGTTTCTTTAACGGCAGCAAGTGAATCGAATCGTTTAAAAGATGAACTCATTATTTTTTCTCGTTTAGTTGTTGTTTAGTGATTCAAATCGTTTGCAAAAATAAGGCAAAAAATAGATAATGCCATAATAATTTAGTTACTTAAATAATTTAGGCAACAATATTTAGCCAGTATACTGAATCATACACATAAAAAGCGGTTCCAATAATTTGATTTTTTTTTGTTATTCACAAGTGCCTAAAAAAATTAGGATGATATCCCCAAGTCGTTTTCTATACGCTTTCTTTACATCCCACTTCTTTTACTTTAATCCTTACACTTTTACTTGTCTGAATTCGTATTTTGAACCGTCAATTTAAATAATGAGCTTCTATACTTCGGATGGTTTTTGCCGATATCGCCTTTCCCACAGCAGTGCGAGAGGTTTTTACTTACCACTTGCCAGACACAAAAGCATTCCTGCATGTAAGTGCGGGGATGCGCGCATGGGTTCCGCTCAGGGGCACTATGTCAATCGGTATGATTGTGAAAGTGCACAATAATAAGCCCACTTTTAAGACGCGTCCCGTCAGACAAATTTTAGACAAGGAGCCCATCATGGATGCCGAACTACTTTCACTCACCGAGTGGATACATCGCTTTTATTATTCGGGTTGGGGTGAAGCCATTCAAGCCGCACTGCCTTCGGGTATGAATTTCACATCCGTAACGTATTTGCAGCCGGCTGAAACGGTTACAAAAAAGCAAATTGTTACAGATTCCAATCTAAATAAAGCTCAACGTGATATTGCACTTCAGGTGCTTGAAGAAGGCCGGTATCCTCTGCAGGATGTGTATAAACGCTGGGGAACTTCTGCATCTAAATACATCCGGGAACTTACAAAAAGGAATATCATCGAGACCTGGCAACGTCCTGAACTGAAAATTAAACCAAAAACGGAATTGGTTTGGTGCTGGGCGGATGATGTTACACCCGATGAGGTTCAGCGAGAGTTATCCCCAAAAAAGAAATTAAAAAAGTGGGAAAAGGCGCTCCTGTTTTTGTCCGGCTCTGATTTGCTGCCTGCCAATACCGCCACTTTAACGGCTTTTCAGGATCTCACCACGTACACTCTTAGTAAACTTGAACAGGAACACTTTCTTGTTAAAGAAGAGAGGGAAGTATTCACACCGGAACCGGATTACAGCTTCGACCCCAAAAGCATTTCGGCGCTGAATGAGCCTCAACATGAAGCGTATAAATTTATTACGGAATCCATCCACAAAAATGAATACGCCAGTTTTTTGATTTATGGAGTAACCGGCAGCGGGAAAACCGAGGTTTATATCCATGTATTGAAAGAAGCTCTGAAGCAGGATAAAGGCGCACTGATTTTGGTTCCAGAAATTGCATTGACGCCGCAGACTGTACGACGCTTTTATAAGATTTTCGGTAAGCAAATTGCCATTTTGCACAGCAGGTTGAATGACCGTGAGCGTTACGATGCCTGGCAAGCCCTGAAAAAAGGAGAAAAAACGATTGCCATTGGTGCCCGGTCAGCAGTTTTTGCACCGGTAAAAAACCTGGGACTTATTATTATTGATGAAGAACATGATACATCGTATCGGCAAGCTGATCCCGCTCCGAGATATCATGCCAGGGAAGTTGCTGCCATGCGGGTATATCACACAAATGCAGTCTTGGTTATGGGTTCCGCGACCCCAAGCCTTGTAAGCCTTGCCAATGCCACAAGGGGTAAGCATCGGTTACTCAAAATTCCGGTTCGTCATGCCGGGGCGACACTTCCAAAAGTTCAAATTCTGGATATGCGCCAATACAAAGGTGCCATGCGCGGTCCTCTTGCCATTCCGCTGTATGAGGCCGTTTGCGAGGCCATAGCCGGAGGCGAGCAGGCTATTCTGCTATACAACCGAAGAGGATTTGCCAGCTTTATGCAGTGCGAAGACTGCGGATTGGTCGTTGAATGTCCGGATTGCTCGGTTTCGCTGACCTATCATAAAAAACTGAATCAATTACGCTGCCATTACTGCGGGTACAGCCAAAGAGCAGGACATCGCTGCAGCGGATGCAATGGATCGGCTTTACAACCTCGGGGCAGCGGCACCCAACAAGTAGAAGAAGAGCTCGAAAAAGTACTGGAACATGCCCGAATTTTACGGATGGATCAGGATACTACTTCCACAAAAAACGCACATGATACCATTTTAACCGCATTCGGGAAGGGCGAAGCAGATATTTTAGTGGGAACGCAGTTGGTAGCCAAAGGA
>SLDG01000064.1 GCA_007125355.1 Balneolales bacterium
CATCAGGGTTTCCAAAACCCTGATGGTTTGAAGCTGATAAAGCCAACTGTTCCCGCAACATATACAGCACCTCCACGGCAGCGAACCTGCCTGCCGGCGTAGCCTGGCAGGGACGCTGCTCTGAACTCCGTTCGCGCGAGGACGCGCTGAACGTGCGGGATTTGCTCCGTCAGTAACAGTACCTTTGTATGCAGCGTACATCAGCTAAATCCGTGTTCAATTAGCGGAGATATGCTCAACGTGCTATTATTTCACCAACGTCATTTTTCGGGTAAGGATGCCGTTGTTAGTTTCGAGTGTGTAGATGTACACGCCGCTTGCAAGGCCGGTTGCGTTGAAACGGGCGGTGTGGGTGCCTGCGGGTTGTGCACCGTCAACGAGCGTTTGGATGAGTTGCCCTTGTATGTTATATACATTCAACCGTACATTTCCGGCTTCGCTGATTTCGTAGCGAATTTCGGTTGAGGGATTGAATGGGTTGGGATAATTTTGCTCCAAAGAAATACGGCTTGCAATTTCATCACGCGGGGTGCTTGTAGCGGTATCATCATAAATAAACTGAAAGAAACTCGGACCGATGCCGGCTGTAAAGGTATCGATGACATCCCCCTGAACAGACAGAATATCTACCGTGCCTGAGGATGAAAAATCAGGAGCAAATCCAGCAAAAATAACAGGATTTTCGCCATGCCAAAATGCGAGCGAATAATATGCTTTGTCTGTTAAAAGCTCTTCTTCCATTTCGAGGGTGTCCAGATTCAGCACCTGAATGCCATCATTTAAAATGTATGCTTTGCCGTCGGCTTCGTTGAAGTCCATCCAAAGGGGATGTCCGCCGGTTTCTACAAATTCTACAACATCGTTGGTTTGCGGATCAATGATGTGAATTTCGCCAAAAGTTTCGAGTTCGGGATCGAAATTGAAATCATCATCAAAACCATAATTCCCGGTGCAGAGTACCCACACCAAACCGTCTGATGGGGTGAAAACGTATCTCGGATTATCCTGTACGGTCAGCGTTTTTACTACTTCATCTGCTGAGATATCAATGATTACAAGTTTGTTATCAGAGCCGAATGCATTTACCGCAACATAAGCGAACCCATTTGCCACAGCAATACCTTCCGGGTTGTTACCGATTTCGATATTTCCGGTAATCGTATGAGTATTCAGGTCGAGAATGCTAACATTATCGCCAAGTAAATTGGTGATGTAGAGACGATTTTCGTCTGCCTGAGCAAAAACCGTAGGACTGGCACCACCCTGATCATCCACAAAAATAATATCTTCTGATACGAAGGTCTCCGGATCTACAACTTCAATTTTATTGCTGTTACTTACTATAATAAAGAGCTTGTCGTTTATGATTTTAGAGAAATTGGCGATATCCCCAAGCGGCCTTGAATTAGCGTTAAAGAATACATTTTGGCTTACCTGATTAGAGACAGGATTAAAAGAAGTGACAGAAGCGTTTGCATTGTTAAAGGCTCCTTCATTAAGCACATAAACCTGTTGTAGAACCTGAGCGTGGCTTGTGGTTGTTAGAAAAAACAGAAGGATTAAAATGGAGTATATATTTTTCATGGGGATGTGTGGTTAATGGTGATTGATATGTTTATGGAGTGGTGTCTTGGTGGCATCGGGTACCAGGCAATGACCAGATATTCCCGATCCAGAAGATTATGTATGCTATAGCTGATATTTGTGCTCACCCGGCCGGTTTTGAGATGAACTCCCGTTTTCAGATAAATAACCGAATAACCCTCAAGCGGGTCGATGGGGCTTTGATGGTCGGTTGTGGTGAACCGGCTGCCGGCCGACTGATACGAGGCATTTGCGTACAAAAACCGATATTGGAGTCCGGTGCTGAGTTTCAGGTTCCATTTTGGCACATAGGGCAGCTGTAAGTCTTGCGCCTCATCAGAAGCACCAACAAGTACCGGCGAGGTGGCTTCTGTGTATGAAAGCGAGGCGTAATTTCTAAACCTAAAACTGCCAAATCGAAGGGAAACAGACAGTTCGTTTTCCAACCCACGGCTGTTTATCCGGGAAACGTTAATGGGACTCCAAACCCCGCCCTGCTGTGGCCGCCATTGGATACCGTCGCGAAAGCGAATAGCATAGGCTGTACTTGCCAATCGGATGTTGAAAAAATCGTACTGCCATTGTCCGTTTAGTCCCAATTCAGTGCTGAAGCTTCTTTCGGGATTGAGGTCAGGATTCCCGCCGGGAGTCCAGTATAAATCGTTAAGTGTGGGTGCATTGAAGTTGTTGCCAATTTGCCCGCGCAGGTAGAGGCCGGGAACCGGAAATTTGATATTTATGCCAAGGGAAGCTGTGAACGCGTTTCCAAAATCGGAATAATGATCGAACCGAAGCGAGGGATACAAACTCACATCATTGAAAAAAATCACTTCTGACCGGGTAAACAGAGAAAGCACGCTGCGGGTTTGTTCATCAGCGAAATTATTGGTTGCAATTTCTGATAGCAACAATTCTGAACCAGCGGTGAAATGAATATTGGCCGGCATTTCTGTTCTGTATGTGAGCCTGAAATCCCGTCTTTTTGAGATGCTTTCGCTGAACACACGCGTGCGGGGATCGGTGTAATCCAGATCATATCTACCCAAAAGTGCCTCTAATTGCCAGACGCTGAATTTTCCAGTATATGAAAGCTGATGATACCAATTCAGGATGTCATCATCCTGTCTTGAATTCGCGCCCGTTGTTGTTACGGGGCCGGGCAGAAATTGCGTATTGCTCCCCGCCCAAAGAGAGGTGTAGTATCGCAGATTTCCCGAAGTAATCCGGCTGTTGACCTGCAAGTGTTGTCGGTTGTATTGGTTATTGTCTCTTACACGTTCACGTTGGCGGATTATATCGAAATAGGGATAATTATTGGTTGCCTGACTTCCAAAAAGGGAAACACCAATACCAACATTTTTAGAATTATACCCGGATGAAAGAGAAGTGCCAAACTCGCCCCATCCTCCCTGATACGCGCTTATGGTAGTTTGATCTTTGATATTTTTGGAATCCACGAGAATACTGCCTGCGGTGGCTCCTGACCCGAATCCGGTACTGTTATTGCCGGTAACAACCCTGATATTGTCTGTCATTTGGCCGGGAAGCAGGTTGTAGTCGAGTTGGCCGAGCATGGGGTGATTCATCATAAATCCGTTCCACAGGATTTGCGTTTGTCTGGCACCAAATCCTCTTGAGGAAACAGAACTTAGTCCGCCTCCGCCATATTGCCTGATGTGAACGGGGCTAAAAAATTGAAGTAAGGACCCCAGTGAAGCCTCGCTTTGAGTTGCCATGAGCATTGAATCGGGCATGGAAATTTGCACGGGTTGCCTGCTCCATTCTACCGGCAGCCTGCTTGCTTCTATGTACACCGTATCCAAAAACAGCGAATCAACGACTTGCGCCTGCGATTTTTGGGTATGTGCGAAGAGTAAAAAAGACAGTAATACAACGAATCGTATTACAGCGTATACGTTTTCCATGATTGATTTTGACTGAAACTTTTGTCCCGAAAGTTTTCAGCGGCGGAATACACGGCAGGTCTCCTGGCTCTTCCGTTTTAATGCGGCCTTCCCGTTTATTTTTGGGCTGAAACAGTGGCGTTGTTGCATTAAAAAGCAGATCATACGATCCGGAATTACAGTTGCGGGAACAGCTCCCGGTTTTCACGGGATTCCCTTTTCATTGCCCATAGAGCAAACCAGCATATTCTTTCTCTGATGCATTTATGATACAAGGTTTTGAGATAACATCAAAGCTGAGGGGATTGAATTGAATTGAATATTGAATATTGAATATTGAGGTATTGAAAAATTCATTAATTTCCGGTTTCGGGCAAAATGCAAAATACTGTCATTTCGAGGGTAGAATGGTGCTAAAGCTCATTTTGTAAAGAAAAAGCATCTGATCCTTTTAAGTCAATGCATACCCGAGAAATCTCCCAAGTCTGCTAAGGCACTTAAATTGAATAATTGGATGCAGGTTACAAGCCTGTATTTTGCAAAGAAGTGCTCCGTAGGCAGCACTACCTTTGTAATACAATGAACATCTCCAAACCACATCAACTGCGCCGTAGGTGCAGTACCATGATAAGGTTAAGGTTGAGGATTAGCGATCCCTGAGCGGAGCCGAAGGGCGAGCGGGTTCAGGAGCAGAATTGTACTAATGATACCAATAGTTTAATCACTCGAATTAAGCATAGTAAAAACAGCATCATGGTAGGGACGTTGCATGCAACGTCCCTACGAAAGAAGACCTTGGTACACTTACAAATAATGCAACCTTGGGAGATTTCTCTCGCATGCTTTGGGATGGCGTCTTAGGTGTCAGGAAACCGAACTTATTCCTATCATTGCTGTCTGCGTTCGAAATGACAGATTCCACACTTTCCTACAACAGCAAAAAAACTTTCAATTTTTAATGAACGATTATTGCAAAGGTATATGTTTATTTGCTAAATTAGAGTCATAAAGTGACCAATAGTCAGTAAGATATAAAAATGTCAGTTAAAGAAAGAAGAGAGCAGGAAAAAAAACATCGCCGAGAGCAGATAATTAATGCTGCCGAGAAAGTTGTTTTTGAGAAAGGCATCGAGCATGTTAGAATGGATGAGGTGGCTGAAATCGCGCAGGTTAGTAAGGGTACATTGTATCTGTACTTTAAGAGCAAAATGGAATTGGCTTTGGCAATACATCTGCGTGGCTTGAAAATCCTGCTCAAGCAAATAGCAAGTGAATTGTCGAAACCGGGTAAAGGAATCGAACTGATACAGCGTATGAGTCGTTGTTTTTTTGAATTTGCGGAAGAGCATCCTCACTATTTTAAACTATTTGTGTATTATGAGACCATAGGCATCGATATTATGCAGGATGTGATGGATACATCAACAATGGCTGAGTGTAACAAAATCGGCGATGAAGTATTTTACTACATTGTACGTGCAGTGCAGGTTGGTATACAGGATGGCACGATAGAGAATTCTTTTAATCCCCACAATGTAGCGTTACAAATTATGGGGAGTACAAGGGGGTTGGTACAGGTATCGCAGTTTTATGAACAGGGGATTTTTATATCGCCTGCCCTTTCAGAAGCCAATGTGGATATTGAAAGTATGTTTGACCTCTACTTTAAACTCATCATAAAATCACTTCGGCCGGAAAAATGACTAAGAGTCATAAATTATTCGTAACATTCTGTTTTCCATACCGTAAGTAACACATAAATATTTCTACTGATTTAACGAACATTCATAATTTTGAATTCCCAATGGGTAAAATCACAACACTAATAATCATTCTGTTTTTTGCTATTCCGGGTTTTGTGCAGCTTAATGCGCAACCTGTTATGTCGGAAAATATCCCAAATGAAATAACCATAACATTAGACGAAGCTCTTCAAATTGCAATGGTTAACAACTATCTGCTGAGAAGAGGTTTGTTAGATATCCAAAATGCGGATGCACAGATTCGTGAGGCTTGGGGCTCGGTGTACCCACAGGTTAACGCGGGCGGTACATACACAAGAAACGTGAAATCACCGAACCCATTTGCCGGATCCGATGCAGGTGGTTTGTTTCAGGCGTTTGGTGCAATAGAGTGGCTTGCATTTAATGAAAGCGCCAGAACTGACGGTGACCCAACAACAGATCCCATTACTTTTGATGAGTTCCTCGATCGGCAAAGACAAGGCTTTGAGGATGCAGGTGTTAGCCCACCGGATTTAGATGACAACCCTTTTGCAATTGAGAATCAATTTGAGTTTGGTATTTCGGTAACACAAACTATTTATAACGGTGCGGCATTTGCTGCCATCAGAGGTGCGCGACAACTGCGAAAACTAAACGAAGATCAGGTAGAGAGAGAGCGTCAACGTGTTGCGAATGAGATAAAATCGTCGTTTTATACCGCGCTTCTTGCTCAGGAACAAGCGGATGTCCTCGGTATGAGCGTTGAAAGGCTTAGAAAAACAGTTGATGAAACCCGTAAAGCTGTGCAAGCCGGCGTATTGTCTAAATTCGACAGGCTTAGCGCAGAAGTAGAACTCGTAAACCTGGAAACTAACCTGATTGAGGCGAAAAATCAGGCAGAATTGGCAGTAAAGAACCTGAGCCTTCAACTTGGGATTCCCGTTCAAACGGATGTGACACTCAGAGGTGCGCTTGAATTTGATGAAAGTATGCAACTCGATATGGTGGATGTCACCCATGCATGGGAGCTTGCAATTCGCCAGCGTCCGGATGTCAGCCAGTCTTCTGAGTTGATAGAATTGCTTGATGTAAATCGAAATATTACCAGAGCACGGTATTTCCCGATTGTGAATTTATTTGCGAATGCCGCTTATATCGGACAAGTTCCTGACGACAGAACAGTAATCACCCCTGTGGCGGGACAGTCATTTACTTACAGCACAAGACAAAGAGGCTTTTTTAGTGATTCTTACTGGAATTCAGCTATTGCTGTTGGAGTGCAGTTAAATTGGAATTTATTCAACGGATTCCAAACCAGTGCGAGGTTGCAGCAGCAATCTATAGAAATTAAGCAAGCAGAACTCGATCGTGAGTTTTTGAAAAACGCCGTCTATCTGGAAGTTGATCAGGCAGTACGCTCGCTCGAAACGGCTTATAAGCGAATTATGAGCCAAAAAAGAAATATTGAGCAAGCACAAACCAATTATGACTTCTCAGTGACAAGGTTAAGAGAGGGTGTTGGCACACCGCTCGAAGAAAGACAGGCTTCATCATTATTAGATCAAAGCAAACTGAATTACCTGGCCGCAGTCTACGATTACCTCATAGCACTGGGCAATTACGAAAAAGCAATCGGCAAACCGATTTTACAACAGAATTGAATTTAATCGCAAAAATAAATAAACCATGAAATTTTCTTACTTAAAACTTACTCCGTTCATAATTGCAGGTGCTCTGTTGTTGGTTGCCTGCGAAGACGCAAATGAAAACGGAGAAAACAATCAGGAACGAGTCAGGGTAATTCCCGTAGAGACCGTAGAAATTGTTAAAGATTCTTTCGAGGATTTTATCCGCCTGTCGGGTGTGGCAGAAGCTAATGAAGACGCTGTAATTTCTTCAGAATCATCCGGACGGATTATGGAAATTGTACCTCTTGGAACCGAACTAAAGAAAGGCGAAACCATCGCCAGAATGGATGACCGTTTAATAAGGGCTTCTTTCGAGGCTGCTAAAACAACCTTCAATCTTGCAGATGATACGTTCAGAAGACTTTCTGTTTTATATGCGGATTCTATTATCAGCACGCAAGATTTTGACGCGGCAAGGGCACAGCGCGATCAGGCGAAAGCACAATTAGATCAGGTTACAAAACAATTTGAAGATGCTGTAATAACCGCTCCGTTCACCGGAAGGGTAGAAGAACGGCTTGTAAGAACCGGAGAGTTGATTAATCCAGGTATGCCTGTTGTAAGATTGATAAATACCGACCGAATTAAAGTAAAAGCCGGTGTTCCTGAGAGATTCTCCGGTGAAATCAGTGCCGGAACTCCGGTTAGACTCACCACAAGAACAAATCAGGCGACCGTTTACGAATCGAATATCACTTTTGCGGGAAATCTTATTGATCCTGATACCCGCACTTTTAACATCGAGATTGAGTTGCGAAATAAAGATGGCATCCTGAAGCCGGAGATGGTAATTGACATCAGGGCAAAACGTGCCACCATAGAGAACGCGGCTATCATTCCACGCACAGCTATTGTAAGAGATGAGCATACCGTGAGTGTGTATGTGTCAAGAGCATCCGGTGAGCACAAAGTTGCAGAACTTGTTGAGGTTGAAACCGGAACAGCATCAGGGCCAGTGGTTGAAATTCTGAGCGGATTACAAGAGGGGGATGAAGTGGTTATTGCCGGTATGAGCAACCTGAGTCCCGGTGACCGCCTGAATATAATAAGAACAAACTCAAGCTCGGAGTATGCGCGTGAATTGCAGCTTCGTGTTGGCAGAACCGCATCAAATTAACTAGTCAAAATTATCCGGCTTAGGCAGAATTATGAAACTGACTGAAATTACACTAAAGAATCGCACAGCCATTATAGCCCTCACGGTTATTTTGGTTATGGCGGGGATATTCAGCTACAGCACTATCCCAAAAGAATCGAATCCCCAGATAGAAATCCCTATTTTTATCATTAATACCATTTATCCTGGTATCAGCCCGAGTGATATGGAATCGCTCATCACGCAGCCTATTGAACGGGAATTGCAGGGGATTTCGGGGGTGAAAGATATCCGTTCCACTACACTCGAAAGCGTGAGCAGTGTAGTTGTTGAATTTGAATTGGATGTGCCCATGAACGTGGCATCTCAAAGAGTTCGCGAGCGTGTTGACCTGGCCAAAGTTGACCTGCCACCCGATGCGGAAGAGCCCGTAATTATTGAAATTGACCTCGATGATTTAATGCCTGTCATGACCGTTAATCTGGCGGCAGATTACCCGCTTTCGAGGCTGACCGATGTGGCAGAGCGTCTCGGTGATGAATTGGAAACTGTAAGTGGCATCCGTGAGGCCGAAATTGTCGGTAAAGTGGAACGTGAAGTACAAGTGAATGTAGATTTGGCGGCGCTTAACGGATATGGATTATCCTTCGGGCAGCTTATTCAGGCGATTCAAAATCAAAATTTGACCATCCCCGGTGGTACTGTAGCAGTGGGCCGCATGAACTATCTGCTGAGGGTAAGCGGTGAATTTGATGACCCTCTTGAAATTAACGACTTGGTTGTTGCGCGTCCCATGGGAGACGGCCCGACAGGCCCGGGACTTGTATATATGAGAGATGTGGCGGATGTGGTATTCGGTTTCAAAGACCGCGAAAGTTATGCCCGTTTGCGAGCATATAAAGTCGAAGAAAATGGCAAGATGGTCGATCTGCCGGATG
>SLDG01000309.1 GCA_007125355.1 Balneolales bacterium
AGAATTTTATTTTAGGTTCTGTGCCGGATGGTCGAGCGGATATCAGGCTATCATTTTCAGTGATGAACTGGACGACGTTAGATGGAGGAAAATCGAGTTTTGTACGATTTCCCGTTTCGATATGCAGCGTTTCGCCAATTTTGTAATCTTTAACTTGCGTGACTTTCTCGCCGCCGAGGGTTTTGGGTGGATTTGACCTGAAATTCTCCATCATTTGTTTGATTTCATCAGCGCCTTTGGGGCCTTTTTTCGTGAGAGAGATGAGTTTTTCGAGATAGAATCCGTATTCCAGGTATAACTCTTCCAGAGCTTCGTAGAGGGTTTTGCCCTGCTCTTTCCAGAAGGCGGCCATTTCGGCAATCATGGTGCAGGATACCACCGCGTCTTTGTCGCGAACATGGTCCCCCACAAGATAACCGTAACTTTCTTCGCCACCGGCAACAAACTCTTCTTCTCCCTCAAGTTTGGTCATCAATTCACCGATGTATTTAAATCCGGTAAGTACATTGTAGCAGTTAACCCTGGCTTTTTGGGCGATTTTATCAATCAAAAAAGTGGTCACAATGGTTTTTACGATGTAATCCCGGTCGGTTTGTAATCCCATATTTTTTCTGGATTCCAATACGTAATGGATGAGCAAACTCGCGGCCTGATTTCCATTAAGAAGTACAAATTCTCCTTGCCCGTTTTTTACAGCTACGCCGACACGGTCAGCATCAGGGTCGGTGGCCATAATTAAATCGGCTTTTATTTCTTTCCCTTTTTTGAGGGCAAGCGATAGCGCCTCGTGTTCCTCCGGATTCGGATATACGACTGTGGGGAAGTTACCATCCGACGTACATTGTTCTTCAACAAGGTCAACGTTGGTAAATCCAACGGCTTTTAGTGCTTCGGGAACAATAGATACCGCTGTGCCGTGGATAGGCGAGAAAAGGATCTTTAAATCGTGTTGCTTTTTTATCACATCGGGATTGATGGATATTTTTCGAATAGTTTCAATGTAGCGCTTATCCATCTTCTCGCCTATTTTTTCGATGAGGGATGCATCCCCCTTAAAAACAACCTGATCAACGCTTGTAATGGCATTTACTTCGGCAATAATGTTTTTATCATGCGGCGGCACAACCTGTCCGCCATCTTTCCAATACGCTTTGTATCCGTTGTATTCTTTGGGATTATGCGAAGCGGTAAGCATGATTCCACCATGACACCCCAATTCCCTTATAGTAAAAGAAAGCTCAGGAGTCGGACGTAATCCCTCAAAAAAGTACACCTTAATGCCATTCCCGGAAAACACATCGGCCACAGTTTGAGCAAACAGCTCGGCATTATTACGGCTGTCGTGGGCTATGGCCACTTTAATTGATTCATTCGGGAAGGTTTTTTTGAGATAATTACTCAACCCCTGTGTCGCGGCACCAACCGTATATATATTCATGCGGTTTGTGCCAACGCCCATGACTCCCCGCAAGCCGCCGGTGCCGAACTCGAGGTCACGGTAGAATGCGTCGTTTAGCTCATCAAACTTTTTTTCATCAATGAGCTGCTTTATTTCGTTTTTAAAAGCCGGATCGAAATTTCCATCCAGCCAGGTTTGAATCCTATTTTGTGTTTCGGGTTTTATGGATGTTGGAAGCACACTTATTTAATTAGAGTAAAGCTTGAGGATTGAGTAAAACTGTTGTTGCCATTCGCTGCGGTAAACTGAACCTTGTACAGATATTGACCACTTGCAAGGGTAGAAGCATCATACGAAATAGTATGAAAGCCCGAGTTGAAAAATCTGCTCATTACAGCCTGATCTACAAGTCTGCCTTGCGTATCATAAATGCTGATGGAAATGCTGCCAGGCTCATTGAGTTCAAACCTCAGATTAGTAGACGGGTTAAACGGATTCGGGTAGTTAGAAAAAAGTTTGAAAGCAGAAGGTCGCTCTTCAAAATCTTCCGCAGATGAATCAGATTGGATTTCAAATTCTCTGAGCAAAAGTGTTCTTCCCGGTACTTCTGCTAAATCCTGACTGAAATCTGCGATTGGTATGGTAATTCGGAAAATGGTTGGCTCGAGATGCTCTTTTACAATTCCGTAGCCTTCAGCATAGTAAATCTCTATACCATATTCATCAACCACAGGAATGTTTACCGGAACAGCACCAACTATTGGTAATATTACGTAGATGGTAACTATTACATCAACAGATGGTTTAAACACAACTGTGTCGAATGTGCCATAAGGAGTTTCCACTTCGGTATCGGGGAGCCGTACGTTGTAGACTGTTATACTTATGTCCATTTCGTCATCAAAATTGAACTCATCTGGAAGAAGTTCGAAAATTTCTTCAGGGATTTCTACTGTTAAAACCTCTTCTGCAATCTGCCAGCTTTCATTTTCTTCGACTGATAATCTTACAAAATCAGCCCGATCCAGAAAGTCAAGATCGAAATCAAACCCAAGATCCTCGATGATGCCAAAGTCAATTACATCTGCAATGGTGGTATGTAACGTATCACCAATGGCCGTAAATTCAGAGAATTGAGAGCCAATTCCCGGTTCTGTGCGCTCGACTGAGAAGAAGCGAATATCCTGTAGTGATTGTGTTGGGAACATCTCATTTACAGTAATAGTAACATCCGGGCCGGCTTCCGGATCCTCACCGGGTTCTGTAATTGTTTGAGAGAATATGCTCACAGATGGAAAGCCCTCTGGCATTAAATCTGCTGCCGACTGTGATAAAGCTGCATTAAATGGTAATAAACTGAATATCAGAAACACGTTGAGTATGTATAGTTTTTTCATAACATGATTATTTAATAATTAACATTTTTCCTGTACGTCTTCTTGTTGAATCGCCGTCATTTGCTGTAACTCGATATAAATAAACCCCTGCCGCCCATTGTTTGGTAAGGCTTTGTGGTAAAGTAACAGTTTTTCGGCCTTGAGTAAAAGGCTGATTTTCTATAACTCTCTGCATAAGTCTTCCCTGAATATCAAAAACATCTATTGTAATGTCAGAATCTTCCGGCAGTACAAACTCAACTGTTGTTGGCTGGAAAAACGGGTTAAAGGGATTCGGGTAATTCTGCTCCAAGATAAACCGCTCGAACCGCGTTTCCAATAAAACAATGTTACTAAATTCAAATCCAGCCGGATTGCTGACCAAAACCTGATAGGATCCTGCATTATCTTCAGCCATTTCTGTAAATACAAGTTGGGCATTGTTTTCGCCATAAAGGGGTAGTCCGTTTTTGTACCATTGATATGATGGCGCGGGTGTACCGGTAGCTGATACGCTTAGCGTTAAGTCGTTGCCCGGGCTAAAACCGCCTCCTGTTGGTTGCGTAGTTATAACCGGAGCCTCAAGTGGCCCACTATACTCAGATGAAGTAACTAATGTTACCAAAAGATTGTTATTATTAGAATAAGATGCCCACTGAGGAGTTGGCCGGGTTGGAGGGCCTATGAGAGCAATGCTACGCACAGGGTAATAAGACGGGTCTGACGCATTCTCTGAACCTTCATCCAGTAAAAATTCTATTCGGGATGATGGTGATGTAACGAAAAACTCGATAAAATACTCCTCGCCTCCCACTAATGTCCAAGTGCCACTATTTATTGGTATGGTATTTTCCCCTCTCGTAAGGGATGTTACAGGAACGAATAAGGAATCTACTCTGGCACTCGGTAAAAAGTTCGCCCCGGCCTGCTGTGCTCTGCGGAGAGTTATCCTCAAGTTATCACTTCCCACAAGGCTTGAATCTCTTCCGTTAATGGTAAACAGTACCTGTTTTACCCTGCCGTCAAATTCGGGAGAAAAACGTTTGGCGTACATCTGTATTCCTTCTCTGTTCGGGTTCCCCGGTGTACCCGGCAATTCCGCAAAAAACGCAGCCTGACCGGCATGTGTGGTTCTTTGTATTATTACCGGAAGCGTATTCCATTCCGCATCGTAACTGAATGTATAAGTAGTATTTGGAGAAAGATTGATATTGCTTTCTTCTGTCGCCGCTGATACCAAAATTATTTTCTCAAAAGATCCATTAAATTGATGTGTGCCAGGTCCTGTTTTGAATACTTGCGGAGCAATGCTCAAATCAGAGTCATACAAAACAAAGGCGAAGTCTACTTCCGGGTCTCCGATCACGCTGATTGACATATCCTGAACACCTATAAATTCGGTATAATCCACACTGCCAAATAATAATTCAGAGGAGCGGCTGCCTGATGTTTGTCCGGAAAAATAAGTAAATGTGGGATGCGTAATTCTGGATGCTCGCCTGCGAATATCTTCATAACCGAAGCGGCCGTCTTCAACCGAAGTATCATTTACCACGTTTGCGATATGGAAATCCATCAGCACTTCGCTTAAATCTACACCTGCAGGATTTAAAGCAAAAACATAAGCACTATTCAGCGAAGAAGGGCTTCTGGTGATGCTTCCCGTAAAATCAGGCCCGATTCGCTCATTGATATAACTATGCAACAGCGAGGCTCGTTGGTAATCAAGCAATACGCTTTCCGAATTGGAGCGCCAAAGGTACAAAAAGCGATTCATTTCCAGTGGCGAATCAAGATAACGGGGAGTTCTGCCTGGAAAGCCGGTAAGAAGTTCTGCCCACTCAGATTGACCCTCATTCTGGAAAATCACAAGATTTCCGTAATTAGCATGAATTAAATGTTGATATTCGTGCGCGGCAATCGAGCGTGGTCGCAAAACATTTACAACGCCATCTCTGTGGATTGTGGGGAAAGAATTAAGATATATGATGTCGGCTCTGTTGCTGTTTGTATTTGCCGGATCGAGGTCAACAGGATCAAAAAAACCACCGACGGTACCACGCCCCGGTTCCCAGCCATCCTGCACATCTGTAATTAAAATATTGAGCGCACCTGAACCATTAACATTAGGCGGATTACCAAAAACGGACTCGTTTATTTCCATGATTCCGGCTTGAGGATTTACAGAAAGCGAAGGTGTTTCGTTTACCATAGCATCAAATAACGCATCTACAACGGCTTGGTTTACTCGATTTGGAGCAAACTCGTCTTCCTCTACCCAGATAAGAAGGAACTCATTTCTTTTTACCAGAATAAAATTGATATTCATCCAATTATTGGTTTCGAGATTTCTTACTCTGAACGTGCGAGTATCACCTTCTTCAGAATCTTCAATATCTGAACTTGCAAGAGGAGCATTTGGATTCGCTTTTCTGAATGACAGAAAATTTTCGAGTGCTTTTTTTGAAACCGGATCTCTTAGAATTTCATCAGCACTGCATTTTAGGGGTAGATGGAAGTCGGGATTTTCCTGAAAAAAGGGGAGCTTTTCCTGAATCCATTGTGCCTCTACATCGGGAGTAGCTGCAAATAGGATAATCAAACCGGTCAGGATAAAGCCTAAATATCGTAGCATATAATGTTATTTTTTAACGTGATATTGCAGCATGCAAAAACTGGCGATGAATTTCTGTTGTTAAATTAAACGCGGAATTATTTTAACCTTGAACCTGAAAATACTCTTTATTGTTCATTCACAAGAAATGAAGGTTCTCATAAAGTTAGTAAATTACATTTTTAACCCGAATTATTAAATTTTTAGTGCATGTTTTGTATCAGAGTGTTTCTGAAACATGCACTCGAATTATCCCAAATATTAGATTATTTTTATTTTGAAGGAATTATTTAACCGACATATTGCGCATACAAGCGAGCATCCCATCGGACTGGAAATAGACTACGCCGAAGGGCCATTCATTTGTACTACAGATGGCAGGCAATACATAGATTTCATATCCGGGATTGCGGTAAGCAGCCTCGGACACCGGCATCCTGAAGTCATTCGCGCTATTGAGGAACAAATAAGCCGACATTTACATGTGATGGTTTACGGTGAATTCATCCAAAAAAGCCAGTCTGAATTTGCCGGATTATTGACATCCCTGCTCCCGGAAAATCTGGACAGAATTTACTTTGTAAACAGTGGAACCGAAGCTAACGAAGCGGCACTGAAACTGGCACGAAAACACACCGGCAGAAAAGCTTTTATAGCATTCAACAACAGTTATCATGGGGATACGATGGGTTCTTTAAGCGTTACCGGCCGTGATGTGTATCGCGACCCGTATCTTCCTTTACTTTCTGATGTTCATTTTTTTGATTTTAATGATAGCAGTGTCTTAAAGGATATCTCAAATGAGACCGCAGCCGTAATAATGGAGCCGATACAAGGGGAGGGGGGGATCATTCCAGCAAATACAGATTGGCTTACGTCGGTAAGGAAAAAGTGCTCAGAAACGGGCACACTTTTAATTTTTGATGAGATTCAAAGCGGATTTGGCCGTACCGGAAAGCTGTTCGGGTTTGAACACTTCGATGTAATACCCGACATTCTTACAATGGCAAAGGCCATGGGTGGAGGATTGCCAATAGGCGGATTGGCATCATCTTCTGAAATATTTGAAGCTTTCAAACATAATCCTCCGCTAAATCATGTTACTACATTCGGGGGGCACCCGGTTAGTTGCGCCTCCGGACATGCTGCTTTAAAAGTTCTTACTAACAGTAATCTGATGTCAAATGCTGCAAATATAGAACAAAAAATCAGGGCGTCATTGAATATCGATGGGGTGGTAGAAATTAGGGGAAAGGGTGCAATGCTTGGCCTCGAACTTGAAGACAAAAACCTGACTGAGAAAATGGTTATTGGAGCCATGAACGATGGATTAATTTTGGGCTGGACCTTACACTCTAACACGTTGGTGAGGCTTGCGCCACCATTGATAATGGATGAAAAAACACTTGATAGAGCTATAGAAATCGTGATTTCAAATATGAAATAATTTTAACAAGCAATAAATAACTTGTATATTATAATAGTGCTTCAATAAACATTTAATTACGGAGTTGCTATGAAAAACTATGATATATTGGTCCCCACAGACCTTTCAGAATTCGGCAATAAATCCTTTCATACGGCTGAAAAGATTCGTCGCGCACTAAACGGCACAATAACACCAATGCACACTTTTAAAGAAGTAATCTGGCCTGATGGTATTAGTATGCCAAACATCAATGAAGTGCTTTCAGATGAAATAAAACAAAGAGTTGCGTCAAAGCTTGAAAGCCTCGCATCAAAATTTACGGACGAATCTGGCATAAATCCCAGTGTTATCACATACGGCGACCCATTCAATAGAATAATGAATGAGGCTAAAACCAGAGATTTGGTTGTAATGACAACACACGGAAGAAAAGGCTTTAAAAAAGCCCTTTTGGGTTCTGTGGCTGAGAAGATGATACGCAATAGTCCTGTTCCGGTTTTGGTAACAAGGGGACGCGAATTGAAAAGTGAGGCTTCTGAGTTTACAAAAATTCTGATTACTACTGATTTCTCTGACGCCTCATATAAAGCCCTGCCTTATGCTGCTGAAATACTGAGAAACAGCGATGCAACAGCCACGCTATTGAATATAATTAGCCTTGAGCATACCGGCACAATGAAAGAGGGTGAAAAAATTGAGCATAAAGCCAAAAAACAAATCGAACTCGTTAAAAATGAGCACTTCGCTGAATTTGGTGACAGGGTGAAGATTATGACTGATGTATCCACGAATTCACCACAGGTGGCGATTAATAAAATATTGAATGCCGGAGGTTATGATTTATTGATTATATCAACTCTCGGTAAGTCGGCACTAAAGTACATGCTCATTGGAAGCAATGCTGCAAGCTTGGCCCGTACAGCAAATTCACCTGTACTTGTTGTTAACTCGCAGTAAAATTCAGAGCTTTTTGACACTTAAATTCAGGTTAAGGCTTTGTGAAAGAACGGTTTTGCAAAGCCTTCTGTTTATAGTATATAAATCGAAAGGAATATGTGTTGATAGATTCGGAGTAAAAATTTAATCTTTTAATTCCGATGCATGCCTGAAGATAATTTTTATTTTCACATATCCAAGATCATTCAATTGACACACTATTCAAATAAATATGTATTCTAAAAAAGGAGTTTTATTATGCCGGTAGTTGAATCAACAATGTTAGAAATAGGAACAAAAGGCCCGGATTTTGCTCTGCCTGATCCGGATGGCAGAATTTTTCATCAAAGTGATGTAATGGGGGATCAGGGATTGGTGGTGATGTTTATCAGCAATCATTGTCCATTTGTGGTACATGTTGCCGAAGAATTAACCAAAATTGCCGAGGAGTATATTGATAAGGGAGTCGGATTCGTAGCCATTGCTTGCAGCGACCTGACAACGCACCCACAGGATGGCCCGGAAAAAATGCGTGAATTTTCTAAAGAGTATCATTTCCCATTCCCGTATTTGTTTGATGCTTCGCAAAACTCAGCCAAAGCCTATAAAGCAGCCTGCACCCCGGATTTTTACGTGCTTGATGCCGATGGCAGAGTCTTCTACAGAGGGAGATTGGATGAAAGCACACCCCGAAACGATAAACCGCTCACTGGAAAAGACCTTAAAAATGCACTTGAAGCACTAACAAGTGGCGAAAATCCTCCATCAAATCAAATTCCATCTATGGGATGCAGTATTAAATGGAAAAAAGGAAACGAGCCTGAGTATGCGGCAATGCCGAAGTGAGGATAAGGCTGAGGTTGAGGATGAGAAGCGATCCCTGAGCGGAGCATTATTGAAAATTGTCAATTGAAGATTGAGCCTGCTCTGAAAAGTTAATTATGAACCCTGCCTGCCGATGCAGTCAGGCAGGCAGGCACAAAGACACGAAGGCACGAAGGTAAGTTATTGTTTTTATGTTTCAACAAATTACGCTTCGAGAGTTAATTTGGTACTTTTTGATTAATCAGAGCGGGCTCAAGATTGAATAATTGATACCGGTTAGTTGGTGTATAAACTATTGATTATAAATAATATGGTTTGTTCCCTGTCCCGTC
>SLDG01000188.1 GCA_007125355.1 Balneolales bacterium
CGCGAAGACTCGAAGACACTAAGTTTAGGGCTATTAAGAGAAGTCTAATTTTTTCCGAGCTTCATCCCATGGAATATTTTTATTTGCAGTTTTTATGCGTTCACGAACTATTGACTTGTGTTCCTCTGGGATGTGATATTCATCTGCAATTTCGATACCTATATTCATTCACAAGTTGTATGAAAAATTGCATCTTATCATCAGGAATTTTTAGAGTGATTTCTCTCATGGCAGTCAATATTAATTGTTTGGAAAAGTATCTCTTATAAAATAATAAATTTAGCTCGTACGCACATATAAAAACCTTTGAGCCTTCGAGTCTTTGTGCCTGCCTGCTGCAGGCAGGGTTCAATCTAAAAAAATCAAGCAAGTTTAAATAAATTCCAGGGATGCTCTGCCGGCAGGTTGGTTTTAAACTGCATGAAGTCTTTTTTTGTGGGATGATTAAACCCGATTTGGCAGGAAAGGAGGGCAAGCGTTCTGTTTTGTGGTTGGTTTGTATTTCCGTATTTGTAATCACCCCAAAGTGGGAAACCGGCAGTAGAAAATTGCACCCTTATTTGATGCGAGCGCCCTGTTTCCAGTTCGATTTCCAAAAGCGATAATCCATCTGAAAATCCAATAGATTTGTAAGATAAAATTGCAGGTTTTGCCTGAGGGTGATGTTTATCTTTTACATGCACCACATTCGTATCTCTGTCTTTCCAAAGATAATCATTCAAAGTACCTTTTTGGGGCGGGTTACCTTCCACTATAGCCCAGTATGTTTTACTGACTTTCCGCCTTCTGAATTGATCTGAAAGCCGTGATGCAGCCTTGGATGTTTTGGCAAAAACCATCACCCCGGATGTCGGGCGATCCAAACGATGGACAATCCCCAAAAAAGCATCACCGGGTTTGTTATACTTTTCGATTAGATAAGATTTGAGTGCATTTTGCAAGTCCGGATCATTGCTGCTATCGGCTTGTACGGGCATGTTGGCCGGTTTATGTACCACAAGCAGATGGTTGTCCTCGAATAAAATCTCCGGTATGTACTGCAAATCCATCAGTAATTCAGGTTATACAAGTCCCTGTGCAAGCATTGCATCGGCAACTTTTATAAACCCGGCTAAGTTAGCACCTTTCACATAATTTATATATCCATCAGAGTCCTGACCGTATTTTTCACATTGTTGATGAATGCTATTCATTATAGTGATTAATCTTTCGTCCACTTCATCTCTGGTCCAGCTAATTCGTTGGCTATTTTGTGCCATCTCCAATCCCGAGACCGCCACACCGCCGGCATTTGCTGCTTTACCGGGTGCAAACAACACCTTTTCTTCAAGAAATACATCAATGGCTTCGTTAGTGCTTGGCATGTTTGCACCTTCGGCTACCAGTTTTAGTCCCTGATTTATGAGATTCTTTGCATGTTTTTCATTCAGTTCATTTTGAGTGGCACAGGGGAGAGCTATATCACAATCGGTTTCAATTTCCCATACCGATGTATTCTCTAAAAAAGAAATCCCGGAAAATTTATCCGCCATTTCATGAATTCGGCCTCGTTTCTTATTCTTAAGCTGCATTAAATAAGAAAAATGCTCTTTGGTCATTCCATCAGGAATATATATACCACCGCTTGAATCGGAGGCACTCACAAGTATGGCATCCAAATCCAATAATTTTTCTATGGCGTATTGAGCTACATTTCCTGAACCGGATACCATAACTCTCTTGCCTTTAATTTTGTCATTATTCTTTTTGAGCATTTCATTAACAAAATAAACAAGTCCGTACCCGGTTGCCTCTGTACGTAATTGGGAACCACCCCAAATGATACCTTTTCCGGTTAATACTCCGTTAAATTGGTTCTGAATTTTTTTATAGCGCCCGAATAAATATCCTATTTCTCTTGTTCCCACTCCGATATCTCCGGCGGGAATATCTGTTTCAGGACCAATATGGCGATAAAGCTCATCCATAAAAGCCTGGCAAAAGCGCATTATTTCCGCATCTGATTTTCCTTTGGGATTAAAATTACTCCCACCTTTCCCACCGCCGAGCGATAATCCTGTCAGTGCATTCTTGAAAATTTGTTCAAATCCTAAAAACTTAAGAATACTCAAATTTACGCTTGGATGAAATCGGAGGCCGCCTTTATACGGCCCTAAAGCTGAATTAAATTGTACCCTGTAACCTCTGTTCGTTTGGATACTCCCGTCATCAGCCACCCAGTTTACTCTAAAAATAAACATGCGCTCCGGTTCAGTGATGCGCTCCAGAATGTTACTATCCTTAAAACGGCCTTGTTCATTCAGGAAGGGGATAACAACTTCTGTGACTTCTTTAACGGCCTGATAGAATTCATCTTCTCCGGGATTTTTAGAAGATATTGAATCAAGAAAAGAATCTAATGTGTACAATGATTTTTGGATTTAAAACCGGATTCAAAATAGCACAATTGAACCTTGGTTGTTGTTTATAGGTAATAATTTCAGGTAAATGTACTACAAATCTGTTCTTTCACAAAACAAATCCTAATAGTCATAGTATCTCAAATTAGTGTTAAGTAGTTGAATCACATCGAAAAACAAGAATATTAATCCGGCAAAATAAGTATGGTATAGGCTTATTTTCCGGCAAGGCCCACTATTGATAGTAGTGGGCTTTGTTTTTACTTGGAAACGCATGAGTTATGGTGAGCAAAATAGCAGCTTGTGAAACTAATTTCGTGTTTAGTTGAAAACACAAAGACAGAAAGACACAAGGTTCACTAAGAGTATTTGAACATTTTCAAATCAACTTCAAAATAAATTTACACTTGGTGAACTTCGTGTGCCTTGTGGCTTAGTGTTTCTCTAAATGTCATGATATTAGTTTCTAAAAGTTGTATTTTTGAACTCCGTTAAGAACACATCTCTCAAAACTATGAAATTCACCAAAAGGAAAATTGGATTTATCATTGCGGCTATAATTATTGTCGGGCTTGTATTAGTATCGTCACTCAGACTTTTTCAAGAAGACCCAGGTTATTTTGTTGTGCCACATGGTAATCATAATCATTACGTGCCACATGATCGAGATCCGGATATACCACTTCATTCATTTCCGCAGCGGCCGCCAAGAGAAGGCGAGATTATTACCCCTGATGGCAGAATTATCAGAGATACTACGGTTACTGCTCCCGGAAGGCGTTAACCCGGATTATTCACCAAAGCCTGCCCCGACTAATTCGGGGAAATTTTCTTGTTAGCAAGGCGAAGCGGAAAAATCAGCGGAAAGATACCTAAGTACCCTGAGCACGATTTTTTTCAGCTTCAACGCGGCTAACATGGAAATTTCGCTTCGCGGGAATCACTTCGTTCGGTGCGCAGCACTTTAACCACACCCAAATTTGAGTGAATGAAGTATTTATCTATATCACTAGAATGCAATGGTTTATGCTTTAATTTTAATAATTTTGTGAATAATTCGGGTTAATCCAAACCAAACATTCTATTCCACAGCTTGCGGATGGAGCCGCCTTCGCGACTGCGATTAATTTGAAGTTCTATCCTCTCTACAGTTAAGTCTGATGCTCCAGAGTCTTTTATAAGCGTATATGAAAAGGCATAAGGAGAATCATCCCCACTAAATTCAGCCACTCTACCAAAACGCAGATCATTGAAGATGAATCCATCGTTATATTCTTCAATTTTGAAGAACCCATTACTTACCCAAATTAATCTTTGAACCGAAATAAGATGCATATGATTTCTTAAAAGGTGATGATTCCCGTCAATTTCTAAAAAATCAATTATATCGCGGCCGTCTGCGGTGGAGAAGTATCCAACATGATAGATTCCATCTTCTGAGTGTGCAATTCCCCGCCAAAGAATGTTATTTAAGAGAGTGGGTTTAACATCTAAATCAACAATTTCAACGCCTTTGTTTTCTAATTGAGTAATAAATCGCTGTTCAACCTGATACTTGTTGAATATAGTAAAGAGCAGATATCCCGAAGCCACAAAAATTCCGGCTGTGGCGGAAAACTGCCTGTATTTCCAATGATTAGATTTAATTATTAAAATGACACAGGTGATGATTAGCGGAAGCGTAAAAAAGGGATCAATTACAGAAATAGTACTCACTGCAACTGCTTTACTGCTAAATGGCATCAAAATTTGGGTGCCGTAAGAAGTCAGGCTATCCAGTAGAGCGTGCGTTATTTGAGCGAGAAATGCAAGTAGTGTCCACTGTTTCCAATTAACAGGTGCTTTTGATATTTTGCTTATAAACCATCCATATAATGGTGAAAAAAAAGCTATAAAAAAGAAAGAATGCGTTAAACCACGATGGAAAATCATCTTATCCAGATCATTCATAAAAGCGCCAATTAAAACATCGGCATCCGGAGCAGTAGCGAGCACTGCTCCCCAAAACATGGCTTTTTTGCCGGCTTGTTTTCCGAGTGTGCCTTCACCAATAGCAGCGCCTAATACAATATGTGTAAGTGAGTCCATAAATAAAGATGATTTTCGTATTTTAAGCCATCATAATTAAAACCTTTGCAACTTTAAGTTAACACAATAGAAACTAAATTAATTTATAAAGCCATGCCATCATTTGATGCTGTTAATGAGATAGACTTACAGGAAGTCGATAACGCCGTTAATAATACGACTAAAGAAGTACAAAATCGCTACGATTTCAGGGGTTCGAATACCGAAATAGATTTTAACAGAAAAACGAAATCAATCTCTTTGGTTACCGCAGATTCTATGAAAATGAAAGCTTTGCGGGAAATGTTGGTCTCAAACTTTGTGAAACGAAGTTTAAGTCCCAAAGCGCTCGATTTTGGCGAAGAGGAGGGAACCTCGCACGGAGGCGTTAAAATGACGGTATCTATTCAAGAGGGGATAAACCGGGATATTGCAAAAAAAATGGTGAAACTTATTAAAGATTCGAAACTGAAAGTTCAGGGTTCTATACATGATGATAAGATTCGAGTTACGGGAAAAAAGATAGATGATTTACAGGAAGTAATGACACTCTTGCGTGGAGCAAAGCTGGAAGTACCTCTGCAGTTTGTTAATATGAAGAGTTAACCCTAAGTTAAAAAGACGACCCAAACGTAACATAAATCATTACCGGATTACGCGCGCTTCCCATAATATTAGCTTTTAGTGGACCGATTAATGTTTTAAGTCCGTAACCAAGGCTCCAGCCGAATCGAACCGGGTTGTCGAAGAAGTCTGTACCCATTAATCCGTCTTCACTGGCAGCATTGAGCCTCACTTCAGCAAAGTTGTTTCTCATAAACTCGTAGCGGCTTCCTGCACTAAGATAGCGTATGCTTGATGAACCGATTTCGTACCTTCTGAAACCTGCCATTTCAGGATATCCCCCCAGAAAAAATTGATGATGAAGTGGTAATTCAGACCTCGTTGCCACACCAACTTTTGCTCCGGCAAGCATTACAAGGTTCGAATTAATCTGAAAGTTCCCCTGCCATTTTGCTTGAGCTTTAAAGAAGTTCAGGGAATTGTCGAGGAAGTTTACGCTTTGTGCTGTTTCCATATAAATTTGATGCCCTCTTCTTGGGAAATGCAGCCTGTCGAGATTGTCTTGCTTAAACATGGCCAAAAACTGGGTAATTGTAGATGTACCTGCCGGAAAATCAAATTCACCAACTCTGCGGGAAACATTAAAAAACTCTTGTCTTAATCCAACTCCTGATTTTATCTGGCGGCCTGTTAATGGTAAAAACAGACTTTCGAAAACTAATGAATGTGTAGTGTATTGAGCCAGCCGATTACCTCCAGGACTAAACAAATCAACTTTTTGTAAGTTATAAACTGCACGAAGGTTCATTCCCAAATAGTTTTCCAAATTCAAATGCTGGAAGTAGTTGATTTCTGTATATGGTTCGTCTGAGAGTTTCAGACTTGCCCGTGTCACAGAGTTTGCAAAACCATAGTTTCTTAATGAGAGGTTAAAAAGGAGGGAAGCGTTATCTATATTGTTGTAATTAAAACCAAACTGGAATTGATTCTGCACCTTTTCGTTTAGCTCAATTTTAAGATTGTAGTTATTTGAATCATCTATACGTGTAAGGCGATAAAGTACATTTTCGAAAAACATGGAGCCATACAAGCGCTCCACAGACTCTGTGATACCACTATTTGAAATCAATGTATCGGGTGAAATCATCAGCCTGTTTAATATCTGTTGATTGGAAATAGACTCGTTACCTTTAACCTCAACTTTTCTGATTTTTACAGGCTCATCAAAATCAAGTTCTGTATCTCTGATTGGGAGTGTTTCTCTTTTTGCGTTCAGATAATCAGCCAATTCTTTAAGCTCATCATAAAATTCACGAGCTGCTATTTCCCCTAATTCAATTAGCTCAATCGCTTTATCGAAATCAGCTACACTAAAGGTTTTAGCGGTATCCGATTGAATGACTAAGTTTGCCTTCTTTCTGGATTCAATAACCGACTCCTTGATCTGAAATGTTATGGTTTGATCCAGTATATCCACAATTGACCTAAGGTCTTCAGCCTTTTTTAGTGGAGCAACTACATCCACCGCAATTACAAAATCAGCTCCGTAATCAATAACTTCTTCAACCGGCAGATTTCTTACAACACCACCATCAACAAGCAGCCTGTCGCCAATTCGGTGAGGCATTAATGCACTTGGAATAGATATACTTGCACGTATGGCATCTGCAATTTGGCCTTCTTTTAAAACCACTTTTTCGCCGGTCTCAATATCGGTGGCAACACAAACAAATGGTATCGGAAGTTCACTAAAATCCTGATGCCCGCGGTACGGCCAAGTTAACTGTTTTAGCAACATGCTTATACGCTGTCCGGCCACAACACCGCTTGGCAAAGAGATTGCACCATCTAAAATGGGCAGCGAAAGCATAAAAAGGCCATCATACCTTTTTTCTTCTATTGGTATGTGCCTTCTTCGGATGGTATCTGAAAATAAGTCATTCCAATCAATTTTAAGAGCCAGCTCCTCAAGATCGTCTGTGGTATATCCAATGGAGTACAGACCGCCAACTAACGCACCCATACTGGTACCCGAAATAAAATCGATGGGCATTCCCACTTCTTCAAGTACGCGAAGGACACCAATATGCACAAAACCTTTTGCTCCGCCGCCGCTTAATGCAAGTCCCACTTTTTCTACAGATGCATCTTTATCTTCAAATAGCTCTGGCGTATCCTGAGCATTGAGTGGATCAGAAATAAAGAATAACAGAGAAAGAATTAGAAGGATAGTGAATTTAACAGCCATTTCGCAGTATTTAGATGATTGCAAAAGTTAAGCCTTATTAGCAAAGAATAAAACGACTTAAACCTTTTATTCAATGACTGTAAGATGGTACATGTATTTACTTCCCGGATTCTGACTTCTTCATTTTATAGTTCACATATCTGAGTCCGTATATTTTGTGCATCATTTTGTCTCGGAATTCAATTGCCTCTTTGAGTTTAAGCTCATAGTTTTTCTTGAATTCAGGTTTTGTTTTAGCTTTGGGGATGTAGAATGTTTTGTTTTTATTGACCCCTTTTTCCGGTGAATAACAAACTGAGAATACATGTTCGGTATAAACACGACCATTTTTCTTTTTTTTCTTAATGGAATAGCTAATCCCATTATGGCCAATATTACTTTTTGTGCCTGTATGCATGGGCCGTTCGGCGTTTTTCGCCAATCGATTCCATTCATCAAGATGCTTGTCTCTGTATTTAATCGCCTCTTCTAACGCAGCATCTCTACCACCATATTTGCCATCGCTAAAAAACTTACTCATTTGTTTGCCATCTCTGCGAATTCTTACGAACCAGCCGTACGTATTCTTAGAATCCTGGTCAATTCTTGTAATATTCTTCACAGTTTACTTGTCTTAGTTTTACTATGTATATGCAGATAGGATTCAGCTTGTCTTCTAAATCCTTAATTATATATGTATTAGGCCTTGTCTTGCCAATCACGTAAACTTAACGTATGTAAAATACAAATTGTTTTATAAAACAAATATTTTTTATTATTTAATATTTGTTAGAAATATCTAAAGCATACTTAATTCATCTTATTCGATTGTTTTAGCAAGGAAATTGCCTATACTTTTATTAGTTTGTAAGCGCACACAATTTTATTCGCAGTTAGTAGATATAAGGTGTGTGATATATATTAATTTCAAACCAATTTTATAAAAATGAAGCGATTATTTTTAGTTCTCAGTCTTTTTTTATTTGTTGCTTGTGGAAGTGATGATTCAGGTTCTACTGATGTGATTTATGTTGTTAAAGGCCCCGGAACAAACAGTGCGAATATTACCTTATTGGATGCTCCGGGTTCGCCACTCACAATCGAAGCAGTTAGCCTTAGCCGGGACTTTATGCATGAAACACTAAATTTCAGCGAAGGTGATACAATTACACTCTCGGCAAGCAATGTATATGATTTTGGTACCCTCATTGGCGTTATACGACTTGACGGACGTGAGAGAGCAAGACACACAGCAAATTCTGCTAACGATGAGTTCGATTTTGAAATGAAATACGTTATTTCAGATGGCCTGCTTATAGAAGTTGAAGAGGAAGAGGAAGAGGAAGATTAATTTCAGAGTGCGCTCTGATTAATCAAAAAGTACCAAATCAACTCTCGAAGCATAATTTGTTGAAACATAAAAATAATAACTTACCTTCGTGCACCGAGCCTGCCTGCAGCAGGCAGGCGATAGCGATTCCCGCGAAGCGAAACTTCGTGTCTCCCGAAATGTCGGGACAGGTTTTGTGACTTTGTGCCTGCCTGC
>SLDG01000330.1 GCA_007125355.1 Balneolales bacterium
ACGTATGGGCGACGTATGGGCGACGTATGGGCGACGTATGGGCGACGTATGGGCGAATGATTATTCGCCCTTACATTGCCCTTACATTGCCCTTACATGCCCTTACATGCCCTTACATATGTCCTTAGGTTGTTCTTACCTGCCAGGCTGCCATTTACTGTGTCACTGCCCTTGCGCCCTGACTACCACTCACAACGAACTGCCGGCACCAACCACATCTCTTTTTTCGAATTTCAATTCGAAGGCTGTTCCATTGCCGGTGTTGTAGATTTTATGATGTCCCTCAAGTTGTTGAGTAAGTATATCAACAAGTTGCAAGCCGAGGCTTTTTTCACTCATTTTTTGGGGGGAAATACCAACACCATTATCTTCTATTTTTATTATAACTTCGGAGTTAATCTCATCGATTCCAATGGCTATTTGACCGGTTTTACTGGATTTAAATGCATGTTTATATACATTTGTTAAAATCTCATTTATAATCAGAGAGGCGGGAATAGCCTGATTTATATTCAACTCTACATCTTTTTTTGTAATCGACACTGCAATCTCTTTTCCCTGACCTGCAATAGTATGAATATTTTGAGCCAGTTTTTCCAGCATATCAGAGAATCGCAGTTTTGAAAAGCTGCCGGACTCATACAATAACTCATGAATGGTGGCCATTGCATGAATTCTGTTAATACTGTCGTTTAGCTTGGTAATAACTTCGGGGTTGTTTTCTTCATACGCCTGTAATTGCATCATTCCGGAAACTACGGCAAGGTTATTCTTAACCCGGTGGTGAATCTCACTCAAAAGTGTGTTCTTTTCTTTAAGTGATTCCGTTAATTGCAGTTCATATTCTTTTTGTTGCGAAATATCGCGGCCAATGGCAACCCAATGCCTGTTGCTGTCTATGCATTTAGTAACCGGTACTAATGATGTTCGCGACCAAAACATACTACCGTTCTTTTTGCAGTTTAACATTTCCAACTCACACTCTTGATTATTTACAAGTGCGTCAAAAATCAAATTAATTTGAGAGTCGGAGGTTTTTTCACCGTGCAAAAAATCGAACGTTTTTCCAATAACATCATCTGCAGAGTACCCGGTAATTTTAGTGAATGCATCGTTCACGTAAATAATTTTGTGCGAAAGTGGCTTTACAGATTCCAATTCAAGAATTACGACATACTCATTGGCATTTGTAATTACCGATTCAAGTAAACGAAGGCGTTCTTCTTCTTTTCTTTTGGTTGTTACATCATGAGCAAGAGCCATTCTTACTTTTCGGCCGTTATAATCAACTGAACTTGCATGTATTTCAACCAGAAGGGTTTCACCTGATTTTGTGATATGCTTGTAATCTTTTTCAAACCTGACGTGCTTTTGCCCAACCGTGTCTTGAATTGCAGTTTTTGATTCCTCAACTTCATCCTTTGGTTTTATGTCCATCAGAGTCATTTCCAGAAACTCCCCTTTAGTGTAGCCATATTTTTTTACGGCGGCCTCATTTACATCAAGAAATTGATATGATTGCAGGTCAAAAAGCATCATCGGCTCCGGGCTGAGCTCGAAAAGTACACGATAGTTTTTTTCGGATTGAAGCAGCTTTGAAGCACTTACTCTTCTACCGATCGCATATAGAATACTTTTCTTTAATAATTCGGGAGACAAATCGTCTTTTAAAAGATAATCTGAGACACCTTTAGATAATGAAATCATACTGAATTTAACATCAGTATACCCGGTTAATACAATTATGGGTACATCAGCAGAAATCTTCATCATTTCGTCAATCAACTCCTCACCGCTTTTGTCGGGCAGAGTTAAATCGAGCAGAATGGCATCATACTTGTCTGCATTATTACTTATCTGTTGTGTTGCTTCAGAAAAACGAGAAGCTTGGTCAATTTCAGGCAGATCAAACATCTCGTTTAAAAACTCCTCAACCAGCAAATAGTCGCCGGGGTTATCTTCTATAACAAGAATACTAAGTGGCTTGTCAATTAATTCCATCGCGTAATTTTGAAATCAGATTATGGGAGTTTTACCAGATTAATCCAGAAGTTTTCGATATCTGTAACAGCTTTAATAAAATCCTCTACTTCAATCGGTTTGGTGATGTAGCAATTGGCGTGGCTTTTGTACGATTTGGCAATATCTCTTTCTGAGGATGAAGTAGTGAGCATTATAACCGGTATCTGTTTCAGTTCCTCAGATTCTTTTATAAACTGTAACACTTCGTGCCCGTTTTTTCGGGGCAGATTAATGTCTAATATGATTAAGTCGGGTGTTACGGCATCTTTATACTCCCCCTTTTTTAAAAGGTAATTGATGGCTTTTTCCCCATCTCTGCACACACTTAGTTCATTTGCAATGCAACCATCTTCAAACGCTTCTTTTATAAGCATTACATCCCCTTCATTATCTTCGACTAACAGGATATGTATAGATTTCATAAGCCTTAATATTGCTTTTTAATAGTAAAATAAAACGTACTACCCTTTCCAACTTCAGAATTCACTCCAATTTCTCCGCCATGGTCTTCTACAATTTTTTTACAGATAGCCAAGCCAACGCCTGTACCAATAAATTCATCGGTTAGGTGCAACCTTTGGAAAATATTGAAAATTTTCTCTGAATATTCTTTTTCTATACCAATCCCGTTGTCTTGAATATAAAACTTCCAGTGGTTTTTAAGCTCTTTAGCCCAGATTTTTACCACCGGCTTATTACCTGCTTCATGATAATAAAGGGCATTATGAAACAGATTCTGGAATAGTTGCCTCATTGGTGCGGGTGCTGCAGTAATTACAGGCATGCGACCCCATGATACCGTTGCTTGTTTTTCTTCAATCAACCTGTTGTGCAGTTTTTTAACGCCGTCTAATAATTCGTTAATATCAATTTCAATTCTGTCTGTATCTATCCTCCCTACGCGCGAGTAATCGAGTAAGTCGAGAATAATTTGGCGCATTCTTTTAGCGCCGTCAGTTGCGAAATGGATGTACTTGTGTGCCCGTTCATCGAGGCTTTCTCCATACTTACGTTTGAGCTGTGTTAGAAAACTGCTAATCATGCGCAACGGCTCCTGAAGGTCATGCGATGCCACAAAAGCGAATTGTTCGAGTTCGGCGTTGGATATTTCAAGAGCTTTCGTTTTTTCCGCCAGATTTTTATTTAGCTCTAAAAGTTTCTGCTCGCTGTCTTTGCGATCGGTCACATCCTTAAAAAATACCGACAATCCTGAAGCAGATGGATACGCACTCACCTCAAACCAGTTGCCTGTTACGGGGTAGTACTCTTCAAAGTGAACCATCACCTGGTTTTCCATAGCATCGTGATACTGATTGTAAAAATCGAGCTCCACGGCGTCTTCATACACATCCCATAGATTTTCCCCGACAATCTTCTCTTTCGGCATGCCCAGGAGCTGCTCTGCTATGTTGTTCCAGTAGGTTACTATCCAGTTCATGTCTACGGCAAAAAAGGCGTCCCCGATGCTTTCAAGGATCTCATTTTTCTCCTCAAACGCATCTTCAAGGGCTTGTTCAGCGTCTTCATTTTCTATGGCTGAGGCAAGATTAAAAGCGATTGTCTGAAGAAAAGCAACCTCTTCATCACTCCATACTCTTTCGTTTGTACAATCATCGAACCCGATATAACCCCGGAAACTACGACCGGTAAATACGGGGATGATCAGGATAGATTTGATATCTTGCGACTCTAAAAATTTTCGAGATTTTTTGTCCTTAATTTGCTTTACAACATGGCTGACTGCTTTTCTCTGTTTTAGAGCGCTGCTCAGAAACGAATATTCATCCAGCGATTGGTTATGGTGTACCTCGTTCTGTATTTCGGGCTCAATTCCCTCAGCCACCCATTCCAGTTTCATGCTCGTTTCAAGTTTTCCGGTTGTTTCGTTTCGGCTGTTTTCGAAGAAGTACACCCGGTCGGCTTTGGCAACACTGCCAAACATTTCCAGGCTGTTATCGAGCGCCTGCACCCAGTGTTCTTCGGTTATTAACTGACCGTTAAACTGTGCAATGGCATCGATCTGATCGGTTTTTTCCAGGATTAACTGCTGTTCCCGCTTGCGCTCTGTGATATCTTTGAAAAAAACTGAGATTCCATCTGTTGTCGGATATACATTCACATCAAACCAGCGGTCGATCGGTTCGTAGTAATCTTCAAATTTCAGTTCTACCCGTTCCTCAAACGCCTTGATGTAATTCTTGTATGATGTCTCAGCCTGTTCTTTATTAAAGACACTCCATAAATACCGGTTCATAATTTTATCACGCGGAGTAAACAGGAGCTCTTCTGCTTTTGCATTCCAATAGGTAACGGTAAAATCTTCATTCACAGCAAAGAATCCATCCCCGATACTTTCCAGGATGGAGTTTTTCTCATCAAACAGCTCCAGTAATTGTTCATCCAGACGCTGCCGCGATATTGCCGTAGCGAGGTTAGCAGTGATGGTTTCCAGAGTGGTGCGCTCTTCTTCACTCCAGTGCCTTTCGCTGGTACAGTTATCGAACCCCACAAACCCGTGGAACCTGGTTTCGACATAAACAGGAATCGCCATAAAGGCTTTTATCTGCTGACTCTCCATCACATTACGGGTTGTGCAATTTTCGTTAACATCAGACAATATCGCAGCACTTGCTTTCCTCTCAAGCATTGGGTCAATCAATTCAGGCACCTCCTTGAAGGGGATATCGTCCAGATCGGGGTTGCCAAGCTGTGGGGAGATTCCCTCCCGGCACCACTCCAGTTTTTGTGTAGTGTACCCCTCGCCGGTTTCCGGGTCGTAACGATTCTCGAAGTAGTACACACGATCCGATTTTACGGCTTCTCCAATCACTTTTAGATGGTCACTCAGTGCGCTATACCAATTCTGGTAGTTCAACAAGGCGCTGTTCAGCTTAGAAATCGCCTCTATGTGCCGCGTTTTGACCTTCAGATTTTCTTCGGCCGTTTTAAGATCATGAATATCCTGTATGCTTCCATATATACGCACGCATTTCCCATCCCTGAACTCCGGCTTACCTATCGTTCTGATCCATTTTTCACTTCCCTTTTGGGTTACCAGAATTACTTCAATATCGTACGGTATGCCGTTTTCTATAGCCTGCTCTACCGCCTTTCTTACTTTTTCGCGATGGGGGCCTTCTTTATAAAAGTTGATACCTTCTTCAAGAGTAAGATTATACCCCGGTTCCACTTCAAATATCTTCTCAGTGGTATCCGACAAGAATATATCACCCGTCTTAAGGTTTACTTCCCAGCTCCCGATTTTGGCCATGCTGCCCGCCTGTTGATACAGCTCTTCAATTTCTTTTTGCTGCGTTACATCTTTGGCAACAGTGTAAGCTAATTTTTCCTCACGGAAAATTTTAAATGTCCATGACAACCACACAATCTTTCCCCGTTTTGTGATATACCGGTTTTCATAGTGTGATTTCTCAGCTCCTGCATTTACTTCTTCATAAAATTGTAAGGTTCTCTCCCGGTCATCCGGGTGCACAAAATCCAGAAAGGGTGTGGAAAGAAGCTCTTTTTCTGAATATCCCAGCATCTCGCACATTGCCGGGTTCACTTTCTTGAAATACCCATCAAATCCCGCAACGATAATTCCATCCGGTGCTGACTCATAAATTCTTGCAAGCTCCTCTTCCAGCTTTTTTCTGTGAATCTCTACACCCAGCTGTTCAGCCAGTTCCTCCAGGATACCGGCAAATGGCCAGGGCTTCTTCAGGTTTTCTTTCAGGCCAAAAAGCAGTGCACCCAAAACTTCGTTGTTGTAGAGTATGGGAAAGCCGTAAGCAGTTTTGAGACCAGTTTTTGCTGCACCTTCCCTTCTGATGAACGTTTTTCGCTTGTCAACGTTTTTCCAAAATTGCACTTTCCCGCTCTTCCACGTTTTTCCCGGCAGGCCCTCTCCTTTTTTGAATGAGTTGATGATATTTTTAAAATCATAAAACTCGCTTACCTCATTTTCGATATAGGCGACAAGGTTTATGCTGTTGCTGTCCGGGTCTGCCAGCCATAATTCAGCAAGCTGAAATCTGTCCAGTGCTTTTAATTCAAAAAGGGTTCCCTTTAGTGCTGTACTTAGCGTATCAGATTCATTGAAAATGCGACTGATATTGGAACTCAGTTCCTTTTTAAGCTCCTGCTGCTTTTGTTCAGAAATATCCTTCACAATACCAATCATGCGTACCGGTTTACCGGTATCATCCCGGATGATGTAAGCATTTTCTTTTACATTGGCATAGGTACCGTCTTTTCTGGCATACCTGAACTCAGCCTCCCACTTGTTTGCTTTCTTGTCGGCAAGGGTTTTTACCAGCCTGCTGTTAATTTTTTGCTCGTCATCTGGGTGCAGGAGCGTGGCCCATTTTTCAAGGGTGAACGGTTCGTCGGCAAATGAATAACCAAATATCTGCTGAAAGTTGTCGCTGAGCAGGATGGTGTCCTCTACCATATCATGATCATACAGAATATCTTCTGATGCCTTGAAAGCATATTCAAGCCGCTCTTTGACCTCTTCAGTGGCTTTGCGGATGTTTACGCGTTCCGATACATCACGCTGGATGGAAATGAAGTGTGTGCACTTCCCATCTTTAAAAATAGGGCTCAGAGAAATATTAATCCAGTATTCATCTCCTGTTTTTGAATAGTTCATTACCTCAACTTCAATAGCCTCTTGCTTCTTAATAGCAGTTCTCAGTTTTTGAAGCTCTTCAGATTCAGTTTTCGGACCTTGTAAAATGCGCGGTGTTTTACCTATTACCTCCTCAGCCTTGTAACCCGATATACGCTCAAAACTTTTATTTACAAAAATTATTTCCGGTCCGTGTGGAGCCTCAACGGGTTCGGCTTTTGTAATTAGAACAGCATCATTTACCCCGGCTATTACTGACTCTAACAGCTTTAAACTAAGCCTTGTATTGGTGTTATTATCTGATTTGGGATTCATATTTATCCAAATTTATAAACTCACCCGAGCCGGTAAGCCTAAACACATTATTTGAATTCAAATAGAATAATAACTTAGAAAAGCTTTTGTGCCTGCGCAAATATCAGAAGAATATCGTAAAGTTAGTTATTCAGCAAATGAACACACATTTTTCCAAACTTACGAAATTTAAAAATAATTAACAATGATACCGGGTATGGCTTTTGCTTTATCGGTTTTACGTCCTCAATTTTTGTGAATAGTTTTTTTTCGAAAAGTAAGTGAGCCCTGTAGAGACTACATGAATCCGGGTTAACAACATTTGCAAAGCATCGTCGGTTTTATTAGAGATAAAATAGCCTTTTATCTTAATATTTGGCTTACAATATATTGATAACTATAAGACATTATTAGTAAGTCACTTATGCCATTATGAATTCTAAATACATTAAAGCAATGAAGAAACAAAAAATACTCGGTTTTACAGCCGCAATCAGAAAAATTGCTGTATTGCTTGCCATACCATTTTTCTTCACTACAAACGCGGAAGCTTGCGACTGGTGTAACAACCAGTTTTTCCATGAACTGAACAGTAGCCGGCAGAGTACTTTAGTAGCAAAAGAATTGTTAGCCTCTATAGGGGCACAGCATGATTTTGACCAGCTAAGGGTCTCAGACTCATGGACTATAGAGTTTCGTGTTCCACCAGATGAAGGTGCCTATCTGATGCTTACTCACGCCGTTGGCTCGGCATCTCGAGGTGCCATTGGTATACTTATGGCTCACGGTGAAAAATACAGCTTCACCTTTTCTGAGGTTGGTGTGTATGACTATATGTGTACATCACACCCATACATGAGAGGTCAAATCAGGGTCAGTGAGCCAACAGTCCTGGCATCAACGGGTGCTGGTGCACCTGCTTATGTTTCAGGTATCAGTGTAATAGCTCTGGCAGTAGCACTTTTTGGCACATTGGTAGCATTGGTTAATATGGTCAAAAAGAAAGAGTAATAGTATTTTTCATCAAACCTTATGTTTCTAAAAGTCAAACCCCGATTATTCACCAATAAATTTTTTATTAACAAGGAAAAGAATGAAAATTAGCAGTTGGGGTTGAGATGGTCGGTTTTTTTGTAAAAGGTATGGCCGCCCAAAAACCGGAGTGCCGCAGGCATAGTAGATACGTGGTTAATAGTGTATCTGAGATTTGTCCAATTTTGAGAAATTGTATTTTTCTCTAAACTTAATAATAAATAATAGCATAAGTCATAGTTTTAATGCATCATGAATAATTCGGATTAAATATACAAAGGCATTGAAAAACAACTGTCTTTCAATGCCTCCGGAACAATTCACTAAAACTTGGCCGATTGATTAGTTCGGCGTGGGCTTATTAATTTATTGCATAGCTTATCCCAAATACAAAGAACATAGTTTCTGCATGGGGATTCGCAATTAGAGATGTTGACACGTCAAAACTCACAAAGTCGGTAATCTTTACCTCTTTTGAAGCAGAAATCCCGGTATTGATGAAAGAAAACGTGGAATTTCCGTATGCCGCCGATTCTATAGGTGAAAATCCACCGAATAATGTTAGGGCAACATCTTCTACATCGAACTCAAGTCCGACTTCGCCATACACAGAGTTATCATCATCGTTATGTACAAATACACCACCACTGAGGTAGTATCCAACTCCGTAGCTGAACTCGGAAGCCCATGAAGCCCCGATTTCAACGAAGTGGGCATCCCCCGAAAAGTAGT
>SLDG01000346.1 GCA_007125355.1 Balneolales bacterium
CCGGATCGAGTTTGTTTTTCTCAGCTAATTCGTTCAAATCCTTAGTGTATTTTTGCAAAGACTGATAACGGCTTTCAGCATTTGGGTCGTCAACTTTACCGGAACCGCGCACTTCCTGCAGGATTTTCAGCAGGTCTTGCTTTTTTACCCCTTCCTCTTTCAAAATCCGTGAAGCCGGATAATTGTGATCCAATATTCCCAACAATAAGTGCTCTGTACTCACATATTCGTCGCTCATCTGAGACGCGGTCTTTACAGCCGTATCCATGAGTTGCTTGGTATCGTTGCTCAGGTATTGCCCCGAAACAGAAGCTCCTTTAACAACCGGCAACTTAGAGATATCCTGCTCCAATTTAGATTGAATGGCTGAGACACTAAGGCCAATCTTTTTAAGGATTGTAGAGGTAATACCCTCTTTATCATCAATCAGCACCTTCAGAATATGAGACGGCTCAATGGCCTGCTGATTGCGGCCGGCCGCAAGTTCTAATGCCGCCTGAATAGCTTCCTGTGCTTTTAGCGTAAATTTATTTAGATTCATAATTTTCGATTTTTAGTTGTTTTTTTTCTTTCCCTACTACCCAAATTCATACCATAAATTAGTCTATGCCTTAATTACACTTTGTATCGTGCAATTTTAGCAGTCTTGATGCCAAAAAATAGCTTCTCTGAATTTTTCGTGTCAGTATTTTGTAGCTTATGACAGTTTGCCAGTTACTCATCAGACTATCAACTAAATAATGGATCAGCTTTATTCTTCAATTCTAATTATTCACATCATTGCCGGATTTGCGGCATTTTTTAGTGCTTTTGTTGCTATTTACACTAAAATATTCGAGAAAAGCCATAGTTGGCATGTTATCAGCGGAAGAATTTTTTTCTATGGGATGGCTCTTGTATTTATTACTACTCTATTTCTTACATGGATTAGGCCAAATATATTTCTTACGTTAATTGGTATTTTTAGCTTTTATTTGGCTTTTATGGGGTGGCGTCTGGCAGTCAACCGAACCGGCATTGCACGAATGCCTGAGTTTCTTGCTATGTATTCTATGATTTTGGCAGGAATTGTGATGATCGGTTTGGGGATTTATTACATCACAAATCAAAACGGAAATGGTATTACTTTGACCATATTTGGAGGTATCGGACTAATATTGGCCATTTCGCAGGTTAAAGAGTTTAAAAAAATTGCATACAAGGGAAAAGAAAGGGTTGCAAGCCATTTGGGATTTATGATGGGTGCCTTTATTGCAGCCATAACTGCATTTCTTGTTACTAATTTCAGTACAAATCCGGACTGGATTTTATGGGTACTTCCCACGATTGTTATTACACCACTCATTTTTAGGATGGCGAGGAAGGTGCGGAATCAATAAAGTTAAAAAGTTGAGATTTTTATAACGTTTCTCAAACAGTTTTTGTACTGCACAAAAAAATCGTTTTTTTAATCATAACAATTCTCTAAATAAATGTACTGTAAAACCAGTTTATTATTTTTCAGGATATTCATCTGACCATGGATTAACCAATTCAACACCAGTGTTTTTCATATCCCTTATGTTCCTTGTTACAAGAATGAGATCATGAGCTTTAGCCGTAGCCACTATAAGTGCATCAACTGTAGGGAGAGGTGCACCTCTTTTTTCAGCATCAGCAAGAATTTTTCCCCATTCATTTATTTCCTTTACAGATAAATCGATAATTCTGTTTCTAAAACGATTCAATAAATCTTTTTTTACCCAGTGATCTAACGATTCCCTTTTTTTAGATACTGGTAGCTTTTCTATCCCTTTTCTTAATTCTCCAAATGTAATTACGCTCACATATATTGCGTACTCATCCACATCTTCGAACCATTTAACTACATTTGGATTTGGCTTCTTTTTTATTAGTTCAGAAATACAACAGGTATCGATAAGCCAGCTCATAAGTCAACTTCACGCGCCATAGATTCATCTCGTCTCATGTCAAGCTCAACTCCTGATAATGGTGATGAATTGAAAAATTCAACCAGTGTTGTTTTTGGCTTTTCTAACTTTTGATAATCTTCAGCCGAAAGTACAATCACACTATCTTTTCCATGTTTTGTAACTGTTTGAGGGCCTTCTTCAGTTGCTTTACGCACAACTTCACTGAACTTGTTTTTAGCCTCCTGTAATTGCCATTTCTTAGTTTTTGTAATCATATGTACTCCAATTTTGTCTAGACTGTCCAGAAATTACAAATTTATAACTAACTTTAGAAAAGAAAATTACATTGAATTCCGAGAAACCTATGCTCAAACAGATTAAAGGCTATCCACTTTTATTGGAAATGTCATCATTCTTATCGTAGAATACCTTTAAATTCACACTGACTGGATTTTATGGGTGCTTCCCAATATTGTTATTACACCACTCATTTTTAGGATGGCGAAAATAGTGCGCAATTAATAAAATTACTTCAAAATTAATTCGTTGTGTACTCAAGCGACACAGTTTGATTCAATCCACCATTAACAAATAAAATTTCTTCAAACTCAACACTACCATCCTCATCTACCTCACCCATTTCAATAGAAAGACGCACCGGTCCGCCTTCTGTAGTGGTTACAGAAACCTCTATAGCTGTTGCACCAGCTTCTGAAGTACCAAGTATAAGTGGTGTATTAGTATCACTTTCAAATTCAGCATTACCACCAAGTGATTCCTGTCCCAGAATATTTGTAATTAAAACACTGAAACTAATAGATGTTTCATTTTCACCGATGTTTGTAGCTAAAGCGCGCAATACAACTTGCTCTTCTTCTTGTTCTACCTCAACTGAAGTAGAATTGTCACAAGCGACAAATAGTGTTGAAGCAAGGAATAGTATAGCAAAAAGCCAAATAGATTTTTTCATGATTTTAATTTAGAATTTATAATTATGCTCTCAAATCACATTCATCACATGCTTTAAGCAACACAGTTTAGAATAAGCTCCAAATCTAATGTAAAAATCTGAAACAGCAACCACCCAAAGTTCTTTTTTTCTACTTTTTACGTTCCTGCTATGAATTCCTTTTAGATTTCATTTTTCTAAGCATCCCCAATTCTTCCGCTGACCAATCATTGGGAATCTCTGCGTTAAGCACAACAATTAAATCCCCACATTTTTGTGGCTTTTGGAATTCAGGGAATCCCTGACCACCAATTTTTAATTTTTTGCCGTTTTCAGTTCCCGGTTTGATTTTTACTTTAATTTGATTTACAGGCGTTTCTACAATTAATTCACCACCAAAAATTAAAGTGAATAGATCAACCGTTTGCTCTTTATAAATCGTATCGTTTCTAAAAGTGTATTCCGGGGGATTGCTGATGTCTACTTTTATGAATAAATCTCCGGCCTGTCCACCATATGGATTTGGCTGCCCCCTGCCCTTGAGCTTAAGTTTCTTACCCGCTCTTATTCCCGGTGGAATTTTGATGTTCACTCTTTGCCCGTTTAATATTATGGCTTTAGAAACTCCTCGCCATGCATCTGCTAAAGAGATATGCAGCCTTGCTTCGGTATCTGCTCCTTTAGTTGGCTTACGTGATGTCCTGCCACGGCCGAAACCGGCTCCCGCTCCACGATTAAAATTTTGGTGCCCCTGATTAAATCCTCCTCCGAAAAGGCTTTCAAAAAAATCGGAAAAACCCCCACCGGAACCGAATATATCACCTATATCTCCCTCATAATGTACTCTTTGCCCGCTGTTACCTCTAAAGCCATATTGATTAAAATTAAATCCACCGGCTTCTTCAGCCCGTTGATATTGCTTCCAGTTTTTACCAACTTTGTCATAAAGCTTGCGTTTCTCGGGGTCTTTTAAAACTTCATACGCTTCCCCAAGTTCACTAAACTTTTTTGCGGCTTCAGGGTCATCAGGATTTCTGTCGGGATGCAACTTGGCCGCATTCTTTCTATAGGCCTTTTTAATTTCATCCTTATCCGCATTTTTAGAAACTCCGAGTATGCTATAGTAGTCTTTATATTCCATATTTTCTCCTTTTGAGAAAAACACCGGCAAAAACCCTGCCAAACAAAATTAAAAGACATTATGGCAAGCGGTGTACTCATTTAAAGTGAACTTTTGGCAAACGATTACGTTAATTGATCAATAAAACAAAATAAAAGCACAAAAGTGATCGCATTATATTATTGATATCATACAGCTTACAGCAGCATGAATGGTTCTTGTTTTTTATTTATGTTTATTCTTTTTTTTACCGTACTTTCCTGCAAAATTTATTAAACTATTTTTCGTTACGCACTTGCAAATGAGTGTTTTTTTGTTTTATTAAACCACAAACTATATCCCAAATTTATTAATTAATTCTTTATGATCTGGACCGTTGAATTAGCGGCAACACTCGAAGAAGCCCCCTGGCCTGCATCCAGAAATGAACTCATTGAGTGGGCTGAAAGAAATGGTTGCCCGCAGCAAGTTATTGACAACCTTTACGAACTTGACGAAGAGGACGAAACACCATATGAGAACATCGAGGAAATTTGGCCTGATTATATTATGAAGGAAGATTTTTTCCACGGCGAAGAAGATGATGGTTTCGATTACGACGACGTCTGATTTCTGGTTATCACCCCTTATAATTATCCGTTTTTAGTATTCGGCGGCTATAACATCGCTTATAGTCGCTTTTTTCTTACCTGTTCACTCATCAGTTATCATATACACATCTATGGAGAATGAAATAGTGGTTATTCTTTGATGAACCGCATATATTGAAGCTATTTGATTTATTCACTTAAAGATTCAAATTGTGAACTTTTTTAGTGAATAATCCGGGATAATATTTCTTTTTATGTTCACATATTCCCATCATCAGCCTTTTTATTGCAATAACATGCAGGAACTGAGGTCACAATCCCCGAAAAATCTAACATGTCTTATTTGTCAGTATTGAAAATGACTATCAGATTGAGGCTAAGTATCCTTCCGATTATTCGGGTTATGATTTGTATGCTTCTTTTTCCCATTTTAAGCATGCCTTCACCGGTACTTGCAAAAGAAACTTCTGACAGTAATGACGATGAAAGAAAACTTCTGAGAACACTCCGGTTCGAGGGAAACCAAACACTTAGCAACGGGCTACTCAGAACGGTTACAAGAACAAGGACAAATAGAGAAATTCTTGGAATTCCCGGTGCTACTCTTTGGCAATCACTGCATTCCATCAGTTCGAGTATTGGCGAACCACCGCAGTATCTAAACAGAGAAACTGTTGGCCGGGATATTGAGCGCCTAAAAGCATTTTACGAATCGAATGGTTTTTTTAGCGCAAAGGTAGATACATCTATAGTTGAATTTTCTCCTGGCAGAGCAAGAGTTACATTTCATATAGAGGAAGGGGAACCTTCAATTATTCGTACACTTGCATACAGCGGCTTGCCTGATTTTGATGATGACAGATTAACCGATCGTTTTTTTTCACGCAGCACACTCGCTCGCACGCAAAAAAATGACACCACGTTTACTGTAAACAGGCGTTATAGTGTAGAAAGTATCAGCAGGGAAAGAAATAGAATTATCAACTTTTTGAGGCGCCACGGATATGCCTCTGTTCAGCGTGACTCCATCCGGGTATTCGTTAAACCAGACAGTGAAAACCCCCTTAACCTCGATCTATTAGTTCACATTCGTCCCGGCAGAATACATTACTTTGGGGATGTTACCATGAACCTGACAACCCTTCAGGAAGATAGCGGCTCTGTTATATCAGAAAGTATAAGTGGGGAACCATGGTCTAAAGATGGCTTTGAAATAGTAATAAACATTGATGAGGCCGCAAGAACAAATCATAAGCTCCTCAGACAACGTATCCTTTTCAAGCCGGGCGAACAATTTGATAACGACCTGTATCTGGCTACAGTAAATCAACTGCAATCTCTGCAGATGCTTACCATACGCCAGTTCAGTTTGAGTGAGGGTGGCGGACTGCCGGATTATTCACAATTGTACCTCCCCGTTTTTTTTGAGCTTCAAACTATTCCAAGACATCAGATTCGGACAGATTTCTTTATCATGCAACGGCTGGGTTTAGGTGCCGGTGCAGGTATACGTTATTCAAATAACAATGTTTTTAAAAATGCACAGCGGCTCGAATTAGGGCTTAATGGAAGCTTTGAATATATTACCGGAGCACAAACACGCCTCGGTGACCGAAGAGTTCTTGGAAACATTGAAGGTAATATTGCTTACTCTTTACCTTTTTTCGCGTTTCCATTTCAAAGCCTTAATGCAAACCCTAATTTCCTGAATCCCAGAACGCAATTCCAGTTTAGTTTGGCACAGGTAAATCAAATCAACTTTAATATTAATGCCAATTTCAGGCTAAATATGGGGTTTGAAGCCAATCACAGCAGAACCACCAAAAGTTTTTTAGACTTAATTGAGCTCGAGTGGTTCGATGCAACAGCAACCCCGGAATTTATTGAGAACGTTGAGCAAAATGTAACCGACCCCATACTGGTTCAACGTATTCTGGAGGATTTCAGGCCACAATTCAGCTCTATCTTTAGGTATACTTTTCGCTATGTAGACACACATATCATCAAACGCGACCGTGGCCATTATCTGGAAACGAGCTTTGAATTAGGCGGTACCATTCCATGGTTCATAGAAAGCTTTATAATCGGTAGAGATTCCCTTCAAAGCAGTATTCCATCGTTTACGTTAAGCGGTCAACAACTCAGTTATAGTCAATTTATAAAGACACAAGTAGATTTCAGGAGATATCACCCTGTTGGCAACCGAACCGTATTCGCATGGCGCGGTTTTGCCGGATTTGCATATCCGTTCGGTCAAAATCCCCAAATTCCCTTAAACAGGCGTTTCTTTGCCGGCGGAGCGAATGACATTAGAGGATGGAACCCTCTGCGGTTAGGCCCGGGTGATGTGCCACAAAATGAAGTTACCATTAACGGTGGAGATGTAAAACTTGCCGGATTTTTAGAGTTACGCCACACATTCACTGAGAACTTCTTATCTTCCAACTGGATTGTTAGCCTGTTTACCGACTTTGGAAATATTTGGTATGGGCCACGATCTGAGTTTTCCAAAGGAAAGTTTAATATCAATGAATTTTATAAACAAATAGCCATAGGTTCAGGTATCGGACTGCGCCTCGATTGGGATTTCCTTGTTTTCAGAATAGACTTGGCTTATCGAATGAATGAAATGGGAACCGAGCCCGGATCAAACTGGTGGCAAAGAAACTTCATCCACTTTGGTATTGGCCACTCTTTCTAACCTAAAAAATTATGCTTAAATCAAATGTATTAAAAACGCTGAGAAACGAAGGAAGAATCGTTTTTAAATCAAATTTTTTAAAAGACCTCAGCCATACCGAAGCCTATGAATTTATACAACATTGCCATAGAAGAAAGTTTAACGCCGGCGAATACATCTATCATCAAAATGATCCCGGTAATGGCATGTATTTTCTTGAAGATGGCCAAGTTGAATTAATTGTAGAAAAGGAAAATGACAACGTAAATGAAAGTAAGTCAGCATTCATACTTGACCCACCTGAGTGCTTTGGCAACCTGAGTGTTTCTTATGAAATGCGCAGAATGTCTTCAGCAAAGGCACTTTCGGATGTTCAGGTTTTGGGATTTTTCTCTTCAGACCTCGAAACGCTTCAAAAAAGATATCCTAAAATCGCCTTGAAGTTCCTTAATGAGGTAAATAAAAGCCTTGCCAAACAACTTCAGGCTACGCTAATGGCATTGGTTCAATCATCTGATATTGCAGACGCATATCGACTGCAATTCGAGACCTATTACGCTGATAATGATAAAAAAGCTTTCGATTAACTTCCCAACATGGCTATAAAAAAAGGACATATTGTCGACATAGAAATTGAGCGCGCTGCTTATGAGGGAAAAGGCATCGGCAGGATAGAGAATCAAGCTGTGTTTGTTAAAAACACTGCTCCCGGAGATAAAGCAAAAATTCGGATAACAAAAAAAAGACGCAATTTCTTATCTGGGATGCTGCTTGAAATCCTCGAACCCGGCCCGACGAGACAAGAACCGTTTTGTTCTCATGCCGAAATTTGCGGTGGCTGCACCTGGCAGCATGTTTCTTACGAAGAACAACTACGCTTTAAGCGGGAGCATGTTCGAGACCATTTACAGCGAATTGGCGGCTTGAAAGACGCAGAACCATTACCTACGTTGGGCTCAGAAAACCAAAGGCACTACAGAAACAAAATGGAGTACACCTTTGGCAATCGTAGGTGGCTCACGCGTGAGGAAATTGACAGCGGTGTAACTTTCAGCGACAGAGATGTTGCAGTAGGGATGCATATACCCGGCAGATTCGACCGAATTCTGAATTTGAGCGAATGCCACCTGCAAGACCCCATTTCTTTCAAAATTATGGATTTTGTGAGGGATTACGCCATAAAAAATGACATCCCCGCTTATAATCCGGTTCAAAAAGAAGGTTTTTTCAGGAATGTGATGATCAGAAACAGCCATCATACCGGCGGCCTGATGGTAAATTTGGTCACTTTTGAGGATAAGCCCGAACTCATGAAAGTGCTTGCGGATGAGCTTCTTAAGGCGTTTCCTCAAATTACAACTATCGTTAATAATGTGAATGACACGTGGTCGCCGAGTTCCGAAGGACGATTCGAGCATATTTTAGCAGGTCCGGGATATATCACAGAAAAAATCGGCGGATATTCGTTCAGAATCAGCGCAAATACGTTTTTTCAGACAAACACTTTGCAGGCTGAAAAGCTGTATGAAGTAACCAGGGAATTTGCTGATTTAAAGAAGGGTGATGTCGTCTTCGATCTCTATTGCGGGGTGGGCTCCTTAACTCTGTTTGTTAGCGATGAAGCCGAAAAGGTCGTGGGGATTGAATTAAATCCCGTATCCATCCAAAAAGCAGAAGAAAACGCCCAGCGAAACGGCGTTAATAACTGTTTTTTTGAAACAGGTGATATGAAAGATGTATTTACCGAAACATTTGTCACCAAATATGGCAAGCCCGATGTTATTATCACCGATCCACCCAGAGCGGGGATGCATCCCGATGTGGTAAAGACCATAAAGTCGCTTGCACCTGAACGGTTGGTATATGTAAGTTGTAATAGCACAACCATGGCGCGCGACCTCGCCGATTTATCTGAAGTTTATAACATTTACCGCATACAACCGGTAGACATGTTCCCACATACATACCATATAGAAACCGTTGCTGAATTAAGGAGAAAAGAATGAAAACCGGAGTTATTGGAGCGGGTATTGGTGGTTTAGCAACTGCTTGTCTGCTGGCAGCAGAGGGTTGCAAAGTAACGGTGTGGGAAAAAAACGATTCCGTTGGCGGAAAAATGAACCAATTTAAAAAAGACGGCTATCGCTTCGATACCGGGCCAAGCTTGTTTACTATGCCATTCGTTTTAGAAGATATTTTCAAAAAATGCGGTAAGTCTGTAGATGATTATCTTGAAATTGTATCGGTAGACCCTATATGCCGATATTTCTGGAATGATGGCGTGGTATTTGACAGCTCTGTAAACTTGCCTGATACACTGAAACAGATACAGGAATTTGCGCCTCAGGATGCCGAATCGTACGTTAAGTTTTTGGGTTACTCAGCTGACATCTACCAAAAAACAGCCGCCACTTTTTTGTATAACCCCTTGCAGAAACTCAGAGATCTGAGAAAGGTGAAGAAATCAGATTTCTTTAAAATCGATGCATTTTCTACTGTCAGTAATAAAGTTGACCGTTACTTTGAATCAAAATACCTCCGGCAGTTTTTCAAAAGATTTACGACATACAATGGTTCTTCTCCATTTATCGCACCTGCAACCTTGAATGTCATCCCCTATGTTGAGCTTTGTCTCGGCGGGTTTTATGTTAAAGGGGGATTATACAAGATAGCTGAGGCTTTGCACAAACTGGCCGAGGAAATGGATGTCGCTTTCGAGTTTAACACAGAGATAAAACGAATCTTATCAGATAATGGAAAAGTAACGGGTGTCTTACTTAAAAACGACTCGACAGTTGAGGTAGATGCGCTGTTTTCAAATGCAGATGCCACATTTACTTACACAAAACTTTGTGGAACTGATGTTATAAAACCCCGTGCTAAGCAGCAGTTCAAAGATATTGAGCCATCTTGTTCGGGATTTGTACTTATGCTTGGCGTAAATACCACTTTTGACAATCTGGTTCATCATAACATCTTTTTTAGTGATGACTATGAAAACGAATTCAGGCAACTTTTCATAAAAAAACAAACTGCCACTGATCCTACGATTTATATAGCTAACACTTCTTATGATGAAGCAGGCCACGCGCCAAAAGGCTGCTCAAATTTATTCATCCTTGTTAATACACCGTATCTATCAGATGAAGTAGAATGGACTGATGAATTCACCAACGCTTATGGCGAGAAAATTATAAAGATGCTCGAAGAGAAAGGCCTCGAAAACCTGAGTAAACATATTGACGTGAAAGAGTACATCACCCCGAAAGATTTTTATGATTTATACTACTCGAACCGGGGAAGTATTTACGGTACATCTTCGAATCTTCCTCTCTCAGCATTTTTAAGGCCACGTAATAAATCCCCCTATCTCTCAAACATGTACCTTACCGGTGGATCAACTCATCCGGGTGGAGGAATTCCTCTTGTAATGCTGTCCGCTTTACATGCTGTACAGCTTTTCAGCCGCGATAAAAATCAGGCCTGAGCAAACTCCGGTACGGTTCTTCTTGCTATTTCGTAAGAACCAAAAATTACAGCCGTGTAGAATAAATCACCTAAAGCGGTGTAGTGAAAAAATGGGATTGCAGCAGTGTAGCACGCAATCAAACCCGCAGGATTTAATGGATAAAACGGACTTGTAAGCCAAACACCAAAATTGGTAACCACAAAAAACAGGACTGAACCCGATAACGCAGCACCGGTTAATCTGAGTGGATTGAGATTCTTTCCAGCCCACATCCCAATAAATACAATTAAACCAAAAGAGGTGTAAACGAAGAGAAGCGTTGAATGTAACCCCAAAAACAAGTCACTGATTAACATAACAGCCAAAGGAAGTAGAAAAGCAAGTCTTCTGTCTTTAAATACAGCACCACCAAAAAGTGCAAGGGCTGCTACCGGTGCGAAATTTGGAGGAAAAGGCAAAAAACGTGAAAGTACAGCCAGTACTATGATTACAAAGAGAATCAAAAATTTCAGGTTGAGAATATGCTTCATTTCAAAAAAATACTCTTGTTTTGGGTAAGTTGGGATGAGCAAATATAAGAGTTTACCCAGCCTTTGCAAAGTCCGGTATGTATTCTGTAGCTATCATCAAAAAGTTCCTTCAGCGCCAAATGTGTTCGTTGCTTTGTACGTTTTCTGTGCAGGATGCCAAAAAATTGTAAGCTCATCTGATGCAGGCTGCCCCCGGTTATCTAACATAACGACATTAAACAGCAGCACCTCAGATTGGTATGGTGCCTGACTAAATTCAGAAATTTCCATAGCAAAACCATGGCTATTACCGGTAAAGGGAATTATGCTCTGACCAGTCTGGGATAAAATTCCCCTTTCGGATATTTCGAGGATAATATCCCAACTGCCTTCTGTTGCACTGTACACTATCATCTCTGAAAAGAAGAGGCCAAAATCCTGTCTTTCTAAAGCTCTTCTTTGGGATGATGGAATTTCCAATGATTTGTGAGCCAACGTGTTCAGATTGCCATCACCGTTAATATCTTCCGCGTAAATTTGGATTTCGAAGCCCAAAGGCAGTACATCAGAGAGCGGTACAGTTTCTTTAGGCAAGTCTACCTCGGTTTTTTTCTCTTGAGATTCAATGGTTTCTTCATCATTCATCAAGTCCGGCAAAACCAGATATAGTAACAACCCCAGGATTGCGAAAATAAGCACCAGAAGAATTAATTTACGGGTTCCCGAAGCCGGTTTTTTCTTACTTTTTCTTTTTTGTTTAGCCATGCAAATTGAAAATTAGCCGGTTTAAATACTATTATTTTGAAATCTTAAACTGACAGTCGCCTGTTTTGGGTAAATAAGTCAGCGTAAGCACTTCCTCATCATCTGCATCCCTAAAGCTGAATTTTGCTGATTCAGATAACTCAAGCTGATCTATTTCATGGGGTAAAATACGCAACCCGTTGAGTTTATTTTTAGACAAAGTTCTGAGTTCTTCGACTTTTTGGTTTAAAAAATCCATGTATTCCAGTGATGGTTTGCCATCTTTAAGCCAATTTTTAATGAGGCTGTACACTGCATTACCACAAAATTTCATTTGTTCTGCTAATTCATCTGACAAACTTTTATGCGGTACATGGTGTACAAAAACATAGAGTTTTAGCGCGTTATCAAAAAGATTTTTTTCTCGCTCAGCGATATGAAGACTTCCTTTTAAAACTATAGATTCAATTCTCTCCTTTTTACCAAACCAGTTTTTAAACATCATCTCAGTTCGATTGAGGGGTCCCAGAAATGTTTTTCCAAGTCAATTGTATTTTCATCCACAAAAGTGATGTTTTCCTGCTGCAAAAGCGACTCCATTACACCGTGGCCAAAATGCGCCTTGCCGCTCAGTTCACCCAGCCTGTTTACCACTCTGTGACAGGGCAAATCCGGCCCGTCTGTTCTCAGTGTCTTATTCAGCGCATAACCCACCATTCTTGCGCTGCCGCCAATCCCCAAAAATCGCGCAATAGCGCCATAGGTTGTAACTCTCCCAAAGGGTATTTCAGCCACAACCTCATACACCTTCTCATAAAAGTCGTCGGATTTTTTTTGCTTCATTTTAAAAACTGCTCCAGCTCTTTTTCTTTCTCTTGGCTCAGCCTTTTGTCGTCTATTGCTGCCTGTAATGCATAACGCCCGAGAGTTTTATACAATTCATATAAACCCTGCTGATTTGTTTTTTTGATGATTTGCAGATGTTTATCAATAGTTTTGATATCTCCCCTGCTAATGGGGCCTGTCAATGCTTTATCGGGGCCTTTATCCAAAATTTCCCGGAGTGATTTTTCCATGAGCGGGCCAAGGAGTTGTTCTGTCTTTATTGTGGGATTATCCAGCAAAGTTTCCGCGGCTTTAACAAGAGCGGCCATATAGTTTGAGGTCAACACCGCCGCTACATGCAGTTTTTGTTTTTCGGCTGAACTCACGTCGTACGGATGCGCGCCAATCGATTTTGCAATTTTACTCAAAACTAAACATGCTTCAGTGTCACCACACAGGCTAATATAAACATCTCTGAATATTTCTGGCTCAGCATCTTCGGGAATAGTTTGAAGTGGATGAAATGAGGCAATTTTCCAGCCTTTTTCCTCAGCATCTTGTAAAACATCCACATCCTGCGCGCCTGAGGTATGAGCTAAGATGTTCCCATCTGAAGAGTCAAGGATTGCGGCAACATCTGAAATGGCATCATCCGAAACAGCAAGAAAAACAACGTCAGCTTCTGTACTAAAATTAGAGTCGAGTTTAACGGCTTCTATATTAAACTGAATCTTAAACTTTGATAGCTTGGATGAATTTCGTCCGGCTACAGTGGATACGTGATATCCTGAATGGGCTAAAGATGTCAGTAAAGCAAGAGCCATTCGTCCTGTTCCAATAATATCTATGACCGGCTTTTTGCTCATATATACTAACTTGGTTTTAACCCCGAAGTATTCTCTTGTAACCGGGTAACGTGCCACATCCTGCAAGAAAGTTTGGGGATTTCTCTTCGAAAGTAATAAAATGATTTTCCAGTTCCCAGTTTTCTGCTATTAAAACTCCTGCAGCGAGCGGCCCGGGACCAACCACACCGGCATCACCCGTATTCAGGTAATTTAAAAGCTTCGAATGTTCTTTAGATTTTATTAGAGATTCAATGTTGTCTAAATCAGCCAAACTTGAATTTGAAACATTGCTGCAAACAATTACAAGCGCATTTCTGTCTCTCATCAATTCGGCAACCGCAGTTGCAAGCTCACGAATAATTGATGGCCTCTGATCGGCAATTTGAATACTCAGCACATTAAAATCATTAAGTACACATTGAAGCATCATCAATTGGTCGTAGATACACATTTTCTCGCTTAAACCGGAATCATCGATAAAGAAATCGTCATCTTCGTCACAAAAATCATTTCTCAGTTGATCATTTACATGCACCTCACCGAATGGTGTTTTGAAAGACATATTACTCACCATTGGCAGAAGTTTTTCATTTTTTGAGCCAAAGCGTTCAATAACAATAACGTCATCATAAGACAATCCACGCAGGTTACTGTAGAGCTTGCATGCGGTTTCGAAAGTGTCTTTTTGGATGTGTTCATCAACATACATCAGCCTGATGCGGTTGGTATGATAAGGCTCAAATGATTCTATGCCCTTAATAATTTCTTCTTTGCTGAAGCTCTTTATACTCATTTTAAAAATACTTTTTGTCGATTAGTCGAAATCAAATTTTGTCAGTCAAAAATACCATTTTGCCCAAGAAAAACCACTGTGTAAGTTTCTTGCTGTGATTATTCGCTTATGGTTGAATCATTTGTTTAATGTTACAAGTTGCGGGTTGCGATTTTTTTCGCTAATAAACCATTGACTTTACATAATCTATGACCGACACAATTCTCGTCATGCTGAGCAGGCGGGGTTTGATTTTGAATTAGACTTGACATGTTGTTCCCGCCGTCCCTTCGACTCCGCTCCCCGACAATCGGGACACGGCAGGGCAGGCTAAGAAGCATTAGCCGATAAGGGAATGATTCTACTTTCAAAAGACTATTCTGAAGTTAATCAGGCTTTGATATTTCAACTGCAACCGCCAATCGATACTCCCTGTACCTCAACGCATAAACCATTGCTTCATCCTCTGCATTTTTCCCATTGACTTTAAAAATGTTGAGCCCTTTACTGATAACCTTGACATCTTTCATGGCTGTGCGCAGGCCGGTTCCTGTCATTTTAAGAAAGGCTTCTTTGATAGTCCACAACGTTAGTGTATCAATTTCTTTTTCGCTTTCGGTGCTGATGATTCTTGTCTGTAAAGCAGCAGGTACTTTTCTGTTACACTTTTCTATATCAACCCCAATTCGGCCTTTTAAATGGATAGCTGCAACTGTAATGTCTTTAGTATGGCTCAGAGATATCTGCATCTTCCGGCCTTCAGTCAAAATATAGGGCTTGCCGTTTCCTTCGGTTTGGTATTCAAACGCTTTATTGATGCCGACGTCTTTTAAAAGTTCCTTCAACAACTTCTGCCTGTCGGTTTCTTTAGGATTCCTAAATGCAACTGAAACACTCCAAACCGAGGGTTTTTCGTGCTGTGGCCTGTATCTTAAAATCGTCGCCAATTAGTCGTAATTTTCGTATTTTTGAAGGTTTACTTGTGCTGCACGAATGCCCGGTACATTCCTAATTACAAATGAGCATTCATTCAACACTAAATCAATACAAAATAAACATTTTTAGGGCATGATTCAGGATTCCCTCGGAAGACTTTTTATACTACTTGCTGCCGGGATATGGCTTGGCGGATTTATCATGCTCGGGTATGGTGTTGCTCCGGTCAATTTTGGCATTGCTGAAAGCTGGCAGTTAGATGGGGTAAATCCCAGCTTGCCCGAACAGCACGTGAATTACAGAACCATTGGCGGGGCACTTACCGGCGATAGCATTGCGAGGCTGAATCAGATTGAATCTCTATGCCTCACATTCATTGTACTTGGCCTTGCATTTGCATGGCGAAATCAAACAGGATCGCGCAAAAACAGAATTATCCGGACATTTTTAATAACTACCATTGTAATTTTATTCTACTATTATGTGGTTTCAGTTGGGGGAAGACTGATGGAAATCAGAGATACCGTTCCGATTGACTTTGGCGTTACAGATGATGCCATGAAATCGGCGCTTCATCTTGAATTCGACCGATTACATAAAACCTACACAAGAACGGCTTCTGTGGTTATGATGTTACTTGCAGCATTATTCGCACTAACCATATTTGATGGCACTGGTAACCGAATTAGAATTTTAAAGAAAACAGTGCCGGCAGATCAATCTTGAATTAGATAAATCCGGCACAATCAAAAATTTGACTACAAATCGACAGCAATAATACTTTATGAATGAACAACAGGAATTAAGCTTAAACGAGCAGCAAGCTATACGCAGGGAAAAACTGCAGCAACTTATTGATATGGGAATCAATCCTTATCCCTGCGAATTTGATGTGAATTCGAACAGTGCTTTGGTGAAGGAGAATGAAGAATCGCTCCTGAAAACAGATGATAATCCCGAGCCAGACCGTGTTTCGCTTGCCGGACGTGTAATGACACGCCGCATTATGGGAAAGGCCGCTTTTTTCAATTTGCAGGACAGCACCGGCACTATCCAAATTTACATCAGAAGAGATGATGTGAGTGTTGAAACCTACAATACCGTTTTCAAAAAAATGGTGGATATCGGGGATATAGTTGGGATTAAAGGATTTCTTTTCAAAACCCGTACCGGTGAACTTACCGTCCATGCCGAACACTTCGAATTGCTTACAAAAACACTGCGTCCGATGCCCGTGGCTAAAGAGGTTGAGGAAGACGGTGTAAAAAAAGTGTACGATGCTTTCGCCGATAAAGAACAGCGCTACAGACAGCGCTACATCGACTTGGTTGTAAATCCTCACATCAAAGATGTGTTCGTAAAGCGCAGCCAAATGGTGCAAACCATGCGGAATTTAATGACCGAGAAAGGATATCTTGAGGTTGAAACTCCGATTTTACAGCCGATTTACGGAGGTGCATCCGCAAAACCGTTTGTTACACACCACAACGCCCTTGATATGGATTTATACCTCAGGGTCGCGAACGAATTGTATCTGAAAAGATTAATTGTAGGGGGATTTGACGGTGTTTTTGAATTCGCCAAAGATTTCAGAAACGAGGGAATGAGCCGTTTTCACAATCCGGAATTTACACAGGTTGAGTTGTATGTGGCTTACAAAGATTACAACTGGATGATGGATTTTGTTGAGGAAATGCTTGAATCGGTATCTCTGAAACTGCACGGCAAAACCAAAGTCACAGTGGGTAAAAATGAAATTGATTTCAAACGTCCTTTTAAGAGAATCCCGATGTTGGATGCCATTAAAGAAGAAACCGGGAAAGACCTTTTTGGTAAGGATGGCGCGGATTTAAGAGCCATTGCGCAGGAACTTGGAGTCCATACCGATGACTCGATGGGTGCCGGTAAAATTATTGATGAGATTTTCGGTGAATTTGTTGAGCCAAAACTAATACAACCAACTTTTATCACCGATTATCCTATAGAAATGAGTCCGCTTGCCAAGAAACACCGCAGTAAAGAAGGCCTTGTTGAACGCTTTGAGCTTATTTGTAACGGGAAGGAAATCTGTAATGCTTTCACTGAGCTTAACGACCCGGTCGATCAACGTAACAGGCTTGAAGAGCAGGCGCGCCTGCGTGCAGATGGAGACGAAGAAGCAATGACCGTTGATGAGGATTTCCTCAGGGCAATAGAATTCGGGATGCCCCCAACAGTTGGCCTCGGAATTGGAATCGACAGGCTTGCGATGATAATGACAAATCAAGATTCTATTCGGGATGTGTTGTTCTTCCCCCATATGAGACCTGAATGACCGGTTTTGCCACTAATACGGAAGAATATATCCCAAAATGAACTTCAAATGGTTTATCGCGACCCGGTATTTTAAAAGCGGCAGGAAACAGTCCGGTTTTCTGTCGTTTATAAAATACATGGCTATTGGCGGTGTTGCCATTGGGGCGGCCGGTCTGTTGATCGCGCTATCTATTGTTCATGGCTTTAAATCGGCTATTGAGGATAAAATACTGGGTTTTGGCACGCATGTCACGGTTTTTACCCACACTAATCAACCGATATTCAGGGCGGATACGCTGACCACTTTTCTGATTAACATGCCTGAAATCATAGATGTGCAAGCGGTAATACAGGGACAAGGTATGGTACAAGCCGGCGATTTTGTGGATGGAACTGTAATCAAGGGTGTTGATCCTGCGGGTGATCTTAGCAATCTCAGAAACTTCATAGCTCAGGGCACCTACGACCTCGGCGAGCAGGAAAGCGGGCGTCCCGGTATTGTGATGGGTGCGCGTCTTGCCCGAACATTAGGAGCGCAGCCCGGCAGAACGATTACGCTGTACACGGTAAGAGGTGAACCCGGACCGCATAATTTCCCGGAAATCATGCAATTTACGTTGTCGGGAGTCTATCAAACAGGAATCGATATTTTCGATGATACGCTCGTTTTCATTGACCGGCAGCATGCTTCAAGGCTTTTCCAGCTCAATCCACCAAGAGCAGATCAAATCGACATAAAAGTCGCCGATATTTCTCAAATAGGACCGCTGAATCGGCAACTTTTTGACAAACTCCCCTTTCCATATTTCAATGAAACCATCTATCAGCGCTACAGTAATATTTTTGCCTGGATAAATTTACAGGAGCAGACCATTCCGTTTGTTATAGCGGTGATGATTATCGTTGCTGCATTTAATCTCATCGGCACCATTCTGATGATGGTTCTTGAGCGCACAAGAGATATCGGAATTTTAAAAACCATGGGTGCCACCGACGGTAATATTCGCTCCGTGTTTTTGTATGAGGGGATTTTCGTTGGCTTGGTTGGATTGATTATTGGGATTGTTATTTCTCTGCTTTTTTGGTGGATTCAGGGCACGTACGAACTCATCCCCCTTTCGGAAGAAAATTATTTTCTCACAACCGCACCCGTTGAACCAAGGCTCAGTGATTTTATAATTGTTTCTATAGTAACGCTTTCACTCTGTGCCATTGCATCTTGGTTCCCGGCTCGTGTGGCTGCAAGAATGAATCCGCTGAATGTTATTCAGTTTGGCAGATAAACTGAACTGAGCCAACGTTTAAAGACGGAGGTTTGTTCTAAGTAGCAACAAATTTATATTCAAAACCAATCATCACAAGAACCATGAATGTTGCCTTTTTCAGTTCGAAGAATTACGATAAAAAGTACTTCGAAAAAGTAAAGAACTCTAATCACTCTTTCACATACTTCGAAACCCCTCTTAACAAAGACACTCTAAAACTGACCAAAGATTTCGATGCAGTTTGCATTTTCGTGAATGATAACGCCGACGAAGCAATCCTTAACGGCCTCGCGGAAAATGGTGTAAAGTTAGTGGCACTTCGCTCAGCAGGTTTCAATAATGTGAACATAGATGCTGCTAAAAAAGCCGGTATATCGATTGTCAGGGTACCAAGTTACTCCCCTGAAGCAGTAGCTGAACACGCCCTGGCGCTCATTCTTACTCTGAACCGGAAAATCCACAAAGCCTACAACCGCGTTCGTGAAAACAACTTTTCACTTGAAAACCTTACCGGTTTTAACCTGCATGGAAAAGTTATCGGAGTGGTTGGAACCGGTCAGATTGGCCGCGCCTTTTGTAATATTATTTCGGGATTTGGATGCAAAATTCTGGCGTATGATATTTACGAGCAAGACGACCTGAAAAAGAAAGGGATACAATATGTATCCTTAAAGAAGTTGATTTCTGAATCTGATATTATCGCACTGCATTGTCCGCTCACACCAGAAACGCACCACATGTTTAACAAAGAAACTTTCGCTTTTATGAAAAAAGGTGCCATGCTGGTAAACACAAGCAGAGGCGGCCTGATTGATACCGCAGCTGCCATAGACGCACTCAAATCAGGTCAGCTTGGTCATCTTGCGATTGATGTTTATGAGCAGGAAGAAAATCTATTCTTCAGAGATTTATCCGGTAGTATCATCATGGATGATATGATTGTACGGTTAATTGCCTTTCACAATGTGCTAATCACCTCGCATCAAGGTTTTTTCACCAAAGAAGCATTGGACGAAATCGCCAGAACAACCGTTCACAATCTCGATCAATTCGAAAATGGCGAGCCGCTTGATAATGAGGTGAAGGGGGATTGAGGTGGGCTTAATTGTGCATCTCAGCTCTGTGCATCACGGATTATACGGATTTTGGGATTTCAATTTATTAGATTTAATTGCAAAAATATGCATTATCAATAATTGTCATGAGTAAGTTGAAGTATAAAGACATTACCGAGAAAATTCTTGGAGCTTCATTTGAGGTTCATAAGTTTCTAGGCAATGGATTCCAGGAAGTAATTTATCAAAGGGCACTAGCATGGGAGTTCAAACAGGCTGGGTTAATGTTTGCACGAGAAATAGAGCAGGATATTTTTTATAAGAACTTGAGAAGCCCAATAGGCAGACGAAGAGCCGATTTTGTAGTAGAGGATAAAATTCTGGTTGAAATTAAGGCTGTCATACAAATGGAAGATGTACACCTCGCACAAGCACTAAACTATCTGAAAGCTTACAGACTCGAAGTTGGATTACTAATAAACTTCGGAAGCAAATCACTGACTTTTAAAAGACTCGTCTTGTAGAAAAATCCGTGTCATCCCTAAATCCGTACAATCCGTGATTCCAGCCCCTATTTTAATAATAACGCCTCATACACCTGCACCATGTGGTCTTTAACACGCTGGCGGAATTCGGGGGTGTAGAGTATGCCGGGGGGTGTTTTAATGCCAAGACGCATTTTCATGACGTTCGCTTCGAGTACTATGGCGTTTACCGGAGCGGTAATGGTGGTGATGGCAAGCTGAGCATCAACCTTATTGAACACGCCGTTTTCCATACCCTCATTTAGCGCGTTTACTACAATATTTCTAATTTTATTAAACTCACTCACAAGTTTGGCTATGTCTTCCTGCTTCCGGCTCAGCGAAACCTGACGGTACACAATTCGGGCATGATTAGGATTATCGAAAATATAATCAGTATAGGCAATTATCCAGTTTTTGATGCGCTCAACGGGAGATTCCACATGTAGATTTATATCCTTGAAAACAGCCTCCAAATGTTCTGAAAATCTTTCGAGAACAGCGTAAAGTAGCTTCTCCTTTGAGCCAAAATAGTATGAAATCATGGCTATGTTCACGTCGGCTTTTTCCGCGATTTTTCTCGTTGTTGTTCCGGCAAAACCATATTCAGCGAATAAGTTTTCCGCTGTATCCAGAATAGCGTCTTTTTTAGTGCTTTGTGTATACTCCAATGTATCTTCTGTTACCATATAATTTTGGTTTTATTCAGGAAAGCTTCAATCCCTCTTTGACAGTCTTTGCTTCCGCGGGCTTTAGCATTAATTGTTATGGCGTGTTCAATGGCTTCTTTGTATGAGAGGTCTGAAACTTCGTTTATGAGTAGCTTTGTAGCCTGAAGTGCTTCACCGCTGGTTTTTTCGAGCAGTGTGTGAAGCAATTTTTGAAGTTCCTCTTCAAACGCCCCGGCTTTCACAGATTTAGTAATGAGTCCGATCTTTTCCGCTTCTTTTGCATCAATCAATGAGCCGGACAATAATAAGTGCCGGGCGGCTGCCTGACCGGTTTTTCGTATCAGAAATTGAGCAACTATGGCGGGAACAAAGCCGATTCTCGTTTCTGTGTAGCCAAATTTTGCTTCATCAGAAGCAATAATGATATCACAAATTGTAGCGAGGCCACAGCCGCCGGCAATGGCGTGACCGTGAACAGCTGCAATCACCGGCTTCGGACATGTATAAATCAAATCAAATAATTCAGCAAGACTTTTTGAATCAGCGTGATTTTCTTCGTATGTGGCTGTCTTCAGCGCTTTGATTACCGATAAATCAGCACCTGCACAGAACACATCCCCCCTGCCTCTTAACACAATGATTTTTACGGAATCATCATCTCTGAATTCTTGAAATGTTTGTTTTAGTTCAGAAACCATCTGCGGATGCAACGCATTACGCTTCTCCGGCCTTGAGAGATAGATTGTGCCAACACGGCTTGAAATATTGTTTTCAGTCATTTTATTCATCTGCTCTAAAAGTAGGAGAATTCCGGAAGTTTTTCATCCATAAATCTTTCTTGCTGCAATAAACATTTGCGCATGTGCCAAAACAGTGTCTTTAACGGTAGGAGCATATCCCCCTGAAAGCAATAAAACCAGCGGATAGTTTTTATCGCGTATGGTTTTTATTACGAGCTCTTCTCTCTGTTTCAGGCCTTTTAAAGATAAGGAAAGACGCCCAAAATGATCGGTTTCAAGTGGATCAATCCCCCCAAGATAGATGACTATATCCGGGATAAACGTGCTGAGTATAGAATCTAAAGCATCCCCAAGGGCTTTCAGATATTTGGAATCGCCGGTTTTGTCGGGAAGGCCAACATCGAGGTCGGATGGCGGTTTAACAAACGGATAGTTTTTGGCTCCGTGTATGGAAAAGGTAAAAACGTCAGGGTCGTCAGCAAATATCGCCGCTGTGCCGTTTCCCTGATGCACATCACAATCAATAATTAGCGCCCTTTTTATCCACATGGCTCGTTTCAGTGTTTTTACAGCCACAGCAACATCATTGAAAACACAGAACCCCTCGCCGCCATCCGGCATTGCGTGGTGCGTACCACCGGCCATATTTCCTGCAACACCATCCTCAAGCGCCATTAAACAGGCATTTATAGTGCCCTGTACTGCCAACCTTGAACGGATAGCAAGTTCTTTGGTCCACGGCAACCCCAACCTCCGGGCTTCTTTTTTCTGAAGGTTGCCATTCCAGATAGTATCGAGGTAGCGGTTAGTATGAACTTGTATTAGGACATCGTGAGATGCCATGCGTGGCGCGATTACATCAGAAGCCGCCACTATATTTTCTTCGGTTAAATAGCGATATAATCCCTCAAATTTCCGCATTGGGAAAACATGATCCTCGCCGATTGGAGCAAAATATCCGGGTGCATAACTAACTCTCATTCACTACCTCCTAAGCATAATCACACCCATCATTCTGCCACTTTTTGTCCCATCTCTGCGGTAAGAATAGAAACGGGATGCATCCCCAAAAGTACACTCACCCGAGATTTCAATCTTATCTTCGGGAATACCGTTATCGATAAAACGCTGTTTGATAAACCCCTTTAAGTCTACGTGAGGTTTTTTGTGCGAGCGGTCGACAAAGGCATCAGGAAAAAGCGTGGCGACTTCTTCTCCAACTTCAAAATTATCTACAGAAATACACGGGCCAACAAACACCTCGATGTCATTTGGATGGCTTCCCAATGCTTTCATTTTAGAAACAGTAGCCGACATGATATCAGCAGCGGCACCTTTCCAGCCGGCGTGACAAGCACCAATTATCTGCTTTTTCTCATCATAGAGTAAACTGGCGGAGCAATCGGCGATAAATATCCCGAGAGCAAGTCCTTTTTCATTGGTGACGAATCCATCTGTTTCATCGTAACTGCCGGGTTTGTGTACAATCTGCACATTCCTGTCATGTACCTGAACACCGGTCGCTAAAAAGTCAGCATTAAATCCTTCTGCCTTGAGCCAAATTTTTTTATTTGATTCGGTAACACTTTGTTTCTCGGTTGTATTGTAACCAAGGTTTAAGCCATCAATTTCATTTTCTTCCCCATAATGTGGATTTTTTAGGGAGAAAACGGCTTTAATTTTTGGGTTGTCTTTCCAGGTAATGGAATCAAATGATTTCATCAGATTGTAATACACTCAGTAGTTCGGCTTCAGCTTCCCTTAATGGAAATTCTCTGTCTGTCCATATCGAAAAAGCAGCTGCTGCTTGTCCCGTAAACATGCGTATACCATTTATCGTTGCACGCGCACCGGCTTCAGACGCATCCTTCAAAAAACGAGTCTGCAACGGATTATATATGGCATCCATACAAATTTTATTTTTCAGCAACTTATTATGAAGTGATGATACCGGGGATTTTTCTGTTTCCGGGAACATACCAACCGGAGTGGTATTCACTATTAGTTTCGCATCGTTAAGCAAATCATCGAGAGTGTTGTAACCCGAAATGTTTACCTGAACCGAATTAATAGATTTTGGCCACGATAAAGAGCTTCCTTTGCGTGAAATTATGGTTGCGCTTTGCACACCAAATCTCTTGAGCGCAGCAACTACAGCACGAGCGGCACCGCCCGAACCTAAAATTATGGCTTTTTGCCCTGCAAGGAGAAGTGCGTACTCTTTTAGGGATGCTTCCACACCGGCCACATCAGTATTATAACCTGCAAATCCGATACGCTCTTTTTTTACAGTATTTACAGCTCCGACTGCCTGTGCAAGCGGATCTGTCATGTGCAAGGCATCCATGATGCGGGACTTATGCGGAATTGTTACATTTAATCCTCTAAATCCCGGTAAATCAAGAAGTTTACCAACCCATGCGAATGAATCTGAAGGTGTGTCTAAGGCGTAGTATCGCCCTGGTAAAGCGCACTTTTCCAGAGCATAATTGTGTATCAGAGGGGATTTACTCTGCTTGACAGGATTTCCAATAACCGCATAAAACGGGTGCGTTGGCGGATTCTGAACAAACTCCCTGATATGCATGGAGGTTTATAAAAGAAAAAGGCCACTTTTTTTGATAAGCGGCCTTTTGTTACAGAGTAAAAAGAATCAGACAGCTGCCTGCTCTTCGTCAACTTTGGTTTCTGCTTCATCATCGAATGTACCTTTTTCGACACACTCCTTGAAATATTCAAGATCTTTGACGAGTTGTGTCTCAGTACCTTCAATAAATGCTTTGAGATCTTCACTTGCTTCGCCGAAAAACGTCCGGTAATCGAGACTAAAATCGATTCGTGTACGTGTTCCGTTATCAAGAGGCGTAAAACGAATTGTACCGGTTTGGTTCAGATTGCCATTAATGGTAATCCATGCAAAGCGAGTATTGCGCAGATCATCGATGATATTGGTTGTCCATTTGAATTCTTCTCCACCAATGGTTGTTAAAAACTCATAGGTTTGAGAATTAATTTTGTTAACCTTCTCTATTCCTCGCATAAAACGCGGAAAATCAGTGGGTGAGTTAAGGCATTCGTATACTTTGGAGAGAGGTAGGTCGATTTCGATATTTTGATGCGCCATAGGTTGTGTTATTGAACTTCGTAAAGTTGACAAGTTATGGTTACGAAACTGAAAATAAGTTCTTTATTATCAGTTATCTACTGGTTAAAATGGAGAGATGCGTCGTTAACTCCACAATAATTTAAAATTACGGCTTTTTAGTTTAAATTTCAATTAGTATTTTGAAAACTTATTCTCCCCTTTCTGTGTTACCGTTACCCGCTAAACAAAATTATTGACCTGAGAGTTATTATCTCAATGAATGTAACACGATATCTCCTCTATCTTACTACGTTGCTTTGTTTTCTGCCAATTTCTGTTTCCGCTCAATTTACCGGAAGCCTATCAAACTATACCGCCTACACTGCATCCGAAAATCCCGAGCTGATTGCAGGTCGAAACACATTAAGACTAAACTTCCTTCAAAATACTGATGCCGGGAGAGTATATGCTTCCGGTGATTTAAGACATCATTTCATTCATGGCACAGATTCCCTTCAATTTCGTTTAAGGGAAGCCTACTTCGAACTATTCTTTGATAATGCAGACCTCAAAATCGGTAAACAGATAATTTCATGGGGAAAAACACAGGGAGATTTCATTTTTGATATCATCAGTCCTTTTGATTTAAGCGAATTTATAACGAGAGATTTTAC